>CAZYDL010000005.1:0-10975 GCA_964646305.1 uncultured Desulfobacula sp.
TGCCTATGAAGAACAGGTGGTTGATCAGATTCAGATGGAATCAAGAAAATATACTGTTGATATTATCATTACAGACAAACGCATAATTTATAAAATTTAATTTCAAAATTTTAAGTTTCTGACCTTTAGGTTATTCTCAATTAAGGCAGTTTTCCTCAATTTAAAAATAAGAATTAAAAATTGCCCTTTAGGTTTACAGCATTGGCAAATTTTTTTAAATCAGGAGTTTTTCCCATCACAATAACTGTATCCAGTGGTTCAATCAATGTCTCAAAGTGGGGATTAAAAAGCATTTTTCCAGCATCGCTTGGTTCATGAATTTCCATAAATCCTACGGTGGTGACGGTGAGTGCTGTCATATAAGCAGCATCAAGGAAATTCCATCTCTCAATCATCATATATCCGGCTATACCAATGAAAAAAATAATCCAGGAAATAATTATTGCTCTTATGATTTGTCGAAGTCTGTTCATGGGGTTTATAAATACTGATCTTAGAGCTAAAAAGCAAGGTGAGATTTTTTGTGATCCAACTGATTTGATCAAGAGAAATGGTCAAAAATAATAGTCATGAATGATGGGCACAAACCATTCTTGCAATGTCTTTAAAAAATAATTATATTAGTATTTTTTAATATGAATAGACAAAACCAGGAAAGGATGAAGATGACTGAGCACCACCTTGATATTTTAATTTATGCCCATGACGGCCGGGGTCTCGGACATGCCAGCCGCAGTATAAGTATCGGTCTGGCTCTACGCCGCATATATCCTGATTTGAAAGTGCTTTTTGTTTCTGGCTGTCAAATTTCCCAGGAACTTATAAGCTCTGCCTCCCTTGACTGGCTCAAACTCCCTTCCTATGAAACCCGGGTGCTTAACGGCAAATCATGTGGAATAGATGGTAAGAGTAATTTTTCAGATAAAGAGCTGGGTGAAATCAGGGCAGAAACCCTGCGCCATATTATTGAACTCTATAAACCCAGGCTTGTTCTTGCTGATCACACTCCACAGGGTAAGCATGGGGAATTGCGATCAGCACTTAAGATGAGTGATAAGACTGATACGAGATGGGTTCTTGGAGTCCGTGGGGTTGTAGGTTCAGTACCCCAGGTTCAGTCCAATTTATCCTGTGAATTGTTTGAGCAGTATTATACCACCCTTTTATGGTATGGAGACAGCAGTGTACTGGGCAATGCAGATATGGAACAATTAAAAAACCAGTTTGGAATGTCTCCTGTGGAATGTGGTTATGTGTCCAGATTAAAAGAGATTTATAAACAAGAGGAAAAAATTATTAATACTGATGAATTTCTGGCGGGAACAGTGTCCATACCCTGGCTTGGTGAGTCAACATTTGATCTCATTGTCGAGCTGTCAAAAGCACTGCGTCTTCTCGGCTCATCCCATGGTAAATGGCATATATTTATCGGTGTGGAAAGAGGATCAGGCAATGATAGAAAAATTCGTTCCCTGTTCCAGGACCTTGACCACTGTATAATTGAAGTTCCCGGTAGCCATTATAATGATGCTCTTATTAATTCAAGATGTGCTCTCATATATGGTGGATATAACAGCTTGATGGATATTCTTTACACTGGTATCCCTTGTGTTGTTCTGGTGCGGGAGATGCAGGACAGGGAGCAGGACATACATCTTAAACAGCTTTTGGCTCAAACGGGCAGCCAACTCCTTGTTTTTCGGGAAAATAGTTTGAATCACCTGGACCTTGTTGATGCTCTGAAAAAACAGATGGCTAATCCAGAGTATGGAGAAAAAATCATTAATTTAAATGGTGCTGCAATAGCAGCAGGCCATCTTTTCCGACTATTGAGCCAATGACATGCTTTAATAGTTCCCATTGCATTTAATGGAAGGGAAATAATCTGGAACATGCCAAAAAGATTTTATGCAAATAGCGAGATGACATAGTATCTTCTTGACGGGGATATGAACTTGCTGGTATTTAATAACGCCATGAAAGAGATTTCTAAAAAATTTGTCCGCCTGCGTAACGAAATGCTTGAAAAACAAATTGTTGCAAGGGGAATATCAGACCCACAGGTCCTTGATGCCATGTCCAGGGTACCAAGGCATTTGTTTGTCAGTGAAGCCCTTGTTGACAGTGCCTATGGAGACTTTCCTCTTCCCATAGGTGAAGGTCAGACAATTTCCCAGCCATATATTATTGCCCAGATGACCGACAAGCTTAATCTAAAAGGGCATGAAAGGGTTCTTGAGATAGGTACTGGATCAGGATATCAGGCTGCAGTGTTGTCTAAGATTGTTTATAAGGTCTATACCATTGAAAGAAATAATTCTCTGTTTTTACAGACAAGAAAACTTTTTGACAGGCTTAAATATCATAATATTGTCACAAGATATTCAGACGGCACTCAAGGGTGGGACAGTGAAGGCCCTTTTGATGCCATAATAGTTACTGCAGGAGGCCAATCAATCCCTTCGCCACTGGTTGACCAGCTCGCCTTGGGAGGGAGACTTATAATGCCGGTGGGAGGCAATCATGTCCAAGAGTTGTTAAAACTTGAAAAAACCCAGGAAGGGATAAAAACAACAAAACTTGGCGGGTGCAGGTTTGTGAAATTAATTGGTCAACATGGTTGGGATAGATAACAGGATCTGCATCATAAATTATTTTTTTATAAATTTTGCTGATTTAAGTTTACCGATCTGATTAATAATCTGGATTTTTATCTGTTGAATTTGAGATTCTGTCAAGAACAATTATAAAAACAATGCCGACAATTATTAGAAGGAGTGAAAGAGCAAATGTTGCTCCAAATGTGTCAGGCAAAATGTTTGTCTGAGAGATTATATGCTCTTTCCCTCTAATAATTTCTACAACAGCTTCTCCTTTCCAGGGCCATATTTTTCTCATTGAACCTGTCATTAATCCTGTCAGGAATGCCAGTGTTATATTATGCCATTTTGATAGCAGCCAGTTAAGGATTCTTGAAAACCCGCCAAGTCCAACAGTACATCCAATGCAAAAGATAAGAATTATTAAAAGATTATGCTCTCCTGTTATTTCATTAATAGAAAATGGAGCTTTTAATGTTCCGGTGATAAACTCGTATTTGCCGAGAATAAGAAGAATAAAAGCTCCACTCAGTCCCGGAAGGATCATTGCGCAAATTCCAATAACGCCGCTTAAAAATATAAACCAGATGTCATTTGGTGTACTTACAGGAATTAAACCCACAATAACATAAGCAGAACCTATCCCTGTAGTTATCGCAATTATGGACGGCAGTTCCCATTTGACCTGTTTTCCAATAATAAATGTTGATGCGGCAATAAGTCCGATAAAAAGGCTGAATGTCGGTTCAGGATAGTCTTTAAGAAGGAAATTCATAAGCCTTGCAAGTGATACAATCGCTATAATTATTCCGGAAAAAAGAACCAAAAGAAATCTTATATGGATTGTCTCTATTGCAGCTTTAATATCAAAGCTAAACAATTTTTTTAAAAAATTTATGTCTATTGATTTTATGGCAGCAAGAAGTTGTTGATAAATACCGGTAATTAGGGCTATTGTTCCACCTGAAACTCCGGGAATAATATCAGCCCCTCCCATGCAGATACCTTTGAAAAAAAGTATAAGAGCTTCGTCTTTGTTATTGGGACCAGGCGAAGAAAATAATGAATTTTTCATGGTTTTGTTTTGCATAAAAGCACCAAGTTATTAAAGGTTTTAAATAGAGGATATCATGATTGCATATGTAGTAAACTGCTTATTTTTTTGCCAACACCGGCATTTATCCAGATATTAACAATCAAAAAAAGTAAAAATAAATCCGCCAGCAATATCAAATACTAATACATGGCTTCTATAAGATCTTTGAATACCTCGTTGACAACTTTTCGTTTAATCTTCATGGTAGGGGTGACCTCACCATCTTCTTCGTAAAGACGTTTGGGAAGGATGGTAAATTTTCTGATATTTTCAACTCTTGCAAGGGTGGAATTTACATTCTTGACTTCCTTGTCAATAAGCTCAATTACCTGCTCGTTACAGGTTAAATCCTTATAAGTTGAAAACTGTATCTTATTGTCCTGGGCAAATTTTACGACATTATCCTCATCAATCATGATAAGGCAGGATATAAATTTACGTCTGTCACCTATGACCACAGAATCATTTATGTAAAGACTTGCTTTGAGCTTGTTTTCAATATATTGCGGGGTAATATTTTTACCGCCTGCAGTTACTATTATATCTTTTTTACGATCTGTAATTTTTAAAAATCCATCTTCATCAAGCTCACCAACATCACCTGTTAAAAGCCATCCATCAACAATGGTTTCTTTCGTTGATTTATCATTTTTATAATAACCTTTAAAGTTTGACGGAGATTTTATAAGAATTTCACCATCTTCAGCAATTTTAATATCTATTCCTTTAATCGCAAGACCAACAGTACCGAATTTGGTTTTTTTCATCGGCGAAAGTGTTGCAACTCCTGTTCCTTCTGTCTGTCCATAGCCTTCAATCAAATTCATTCCAATGGATTGAAAAAAATGCAAGACATCTTTTGAGATGGGGGCAGCACCAGAAATAGCCACACGAATTTTTTCAAAGCCAAGTCGCTCTTTAAGTTTTCTGAAAACAGCAAAATATGCAAGTTTATAAAGGATGCTTTGAACAAGCCCTGGAGTTTTAAAATCCATTATAAGGTCAGCCCGTTTTCTGCCTATTTTAAGAGCAATATTAAAAACAAAACGTTTAAACCAGGTGGCATCACTCATTTTAATCATGATGTTGGAGTAGTATTTTTCCCATATCCTTGGCACAGCATATCCAATAGTGGGAGATACTTCTATCATATTTGTCATTACAGTATCTGGCTTTTCCACAAAATTTACAATATATGCATATTTCAGATGTATAAACACAGTAAAAAGCCGTTCAAAAACATGACACAGTGGTAAAAAAGAGAGAACATTATCTGTTGTACGAATTTCAAGATTATTATTAACAGCCCCTGCCATCCAGGTTACATTTTTATGGGTGAGCATTGCGCCTTTAGGAGGGCCTGTGGTTCCTGAAGTGTAAATAATTAGTGCAATATCATCAGGAGTAACTTTGCTCTGCAAATCCTTAAAAAGATCAGGCTGCTCTTTGCAGACTTTTTCACCCTTTTCAAGGAGCTGGTCAAAGGTCATGACCATGGGGTCTTTAAATGATGAAAGACCTTTTGTATCCCAGACAATAATTTTTTTTAACAAAGGGGTATTCTGTTTGAACATCAGCCATTTGTCCAACTGCTCTTCATTTTCTAAAAACAGAAACTTTGCATCACAATGATCTACTACATACTCCACCTGCTGCCAGGCATTGGTGGCATAAATGCCGGCTGAAATACCGCCAACGCACTGAATCCCCATGTCAGCCATGACCCATTCAAAGCTGTTGTCACCAAGCACACAGGCGGCATCACCTTTTTTAAAACCCATGGAGACAAGGGCACTTCCAATTTTTCTGACCTTGGCATAATATTCATCCCAAGAGATTTCAAGCCACAAGCCAAGGTCTTTTGTGCGCATGGAGACCTTTGAGCCATATTGTACAACTGCTTTATTAAAAATCTCAGGTATGGTTTCAAATTTTGTATTATAGTTTTTCATCGCCATGCTTTCTTTCTTTTCCATCTCTGGAAGCCTTTAGCTGAAGTTTCTGATTTTATACCAAGATAAAACTCTTTTACATCCTTGTCTTCAAGCAAATCCTTTGATTTGCCTTTCATTACAAACCTGCCGTTTTCAAGGATAAGACCTGTGGAAGATACAGAGAGAGCCATATTGGCATTCTGCTCCACAAGAAGAATAGTAGTTCCCTGAGCGTTTATCTCTTTTATTATGGCAAATATATCTTTTACAAGAAGAGGAGAAAGGCCAAGGGATGGTTCATCAAGAATCAAAAGGGTTGGTCTTAACATCAACCCCCTTCCTATGGCAAGCATCTGCTGCTCTCCACCGGAAAGTGTTCCTGCCCACTGATTTGTTCTCTCTTTTAAAACAGGGAAATACTCATATACCTTTTCAATATCCTGATTAATTCCTGATGAGTCATTTCTTATATAGGCACCCATTAACAGATGTTCATGAACAGTCAGCTCTTCAAACACTTCACGGCCTTCAGGAACATAAGCAATACCCATTCTGACAATTTCATCAGTATCTTTATGCTGAATTGGTTTGCCTTCATATTCAATGATACCTTTATCCGGCTGATCTTCTATTAACCCCATAATGGTCTTTAAAATAGTTGATTTACCAGCACCATTATTACCGAGGATTGCAGTAATACTACCTTCTTTCACAACAAAAGAGGCACCTCTTATGGCATAGACCAGATCATAATAAGTCTCAATATTTTTTACTTCAAGAAGATTTGCCATGGCCTAATCCCCCTCGCCTATATATGCTTTAAGGACTTCTTCATTCTGCTGAACCTCCTGAGGGATTCCAAGAGTAACCGGCTTCCCGAAATTTATGGCAAGAACCCTTGATGAAATATCCATGACCATTTTCATGTCATGCTCAATGAGCAGGATAGTGATTCCAAGATCATCCTGAATATCCTTGATCCAGAAAATCATATCCTGCTTTTCCTCTGAATTCATTCCTGCACAAGGTTCGTCCAGCAGGAGCAAAGTGGGTTCAAGAGCAAGAGCTCTGCCAAGCTCAATAAGTTTTTGAGTTCCATATGGCAAAGCTCCCACAAATTTATTCCGCACATTTTGAAGTTCAAGAAAATCAATGATCTCCTCAACTTTTTCTCTGTGCCTCACTTCTTCTTTTCCAGCAAAAGAGGCTCTCCCCCACATGGTCATGCCATTGAAAAGCCCTGTCTGCATATGGATATGGCGGCCCAGCATAATATTTTCCATTGTATTCATATTGGAAAATAGTTCAATATTCTGAAAGGTTCTTGCTATACCCATTTTTGCAATAATATCAGGCTTTTCGCTGTCAACTTTTTTACCCTGAAACCTGATATTTCCATGATTTGGTTTATAAAGACCTGATATGCAGTTAAAAAGGGTGGTCTTTCCTGCACCGTTGGGACCGATGACAGAGAAGATTTCACCCTTGTCCATGGTAAAACTGACATCCTGCAGGGCTTTTATTCCCCCAAAGGAGATGGACAGATTGTCCACCTGAAAAAAAGAAGTATCCATATTTATTTTGTGCTCATCCACTCAGTAAGTTGTTTTGCTTTGCCGCCTTCAAGGCATTCAACCAGAAAGGTCTGGGCTGTTCCTTGCCTGCAGTACATATCACCTTTTTTATATGGTGCAAAATTAACTTCAGGACCAATGCCTTTAAAGCCTTTGATATTTTCCATGGCAGTGATAAAGTTTTCCCTTGTCAAATCACGACCGACATTCTTCAAAGCTTCAATCATTGGTTCAATAAAGTAAATTCCTGCATAATAAAAAAGACCCCATCTCTCTTCCTTGGGAGCATATTTGTCAAATATCTCTTTTTTATATTTAGTTAGCAATGGATGTCCTGAACCTGGAAGTTGAGCAAATGTAGCACAAATAACTCCCTGCCATGCACCTTTTGTAATATAGGTCATTAAAGGGAAGTCTGAACATGTACTTGTAGCCATAAACTGGGTATCAAATTTCATGGCCTTGGAAATTCCAACAACTTTTGCAGAGTGGGTTACTGTTACCCACAAAAGAACCATATCAGGTTTGGCTTGCCTTAATTTCATTATGTGGGGTTTGAGATCTGAATCTTTTGCTTCAAAAGGCACCTGTACTACTGCTTCCATACCATGGGATTTAAGTTCTGCAAGAGCTCCACGAAGTCCGTTTTTACCATATTCATCATTAAGATAAGCTATGGCTATTCGTTTTTTACCCATTTTTTCTATTGCATATTTAACAAGAGCCTTTGCTTCACCCTCATACAGAGGATAAGTGGCAAACAGGTTTTTCATGGGAGGGTCTACCCAGTTCTTGGAACCGGCAGAAGGACCAATCCATGGAATATTTTTTTTACCGAGATAATCTTTTACTGCAAGACCCGGAGAAGTTCCTACTCCTGCTGCCCAGGCAAAGATTCCTGTACCTTCCTGGAGTTCTTTAACTCCAGCCTTGGTTTTAGCAGGATTATATCCATCATCAAACATGTGATATACAATTTTACGTCCGTTAATACCACCATTGGCATTAATCCATTTAAAATAATCGCCACTACCTCTTGCTATGGCTCCCCATGCAGCAGCAGGTCCTGTCTGAGGTCCCCACTGACCAATATGAATTTCAGTGTCTGTGACACCCTCTTCTGCAAAAAGGTTTTGACCAAAACTTAACAACAATGTTAAAGAGACAAACAAAATAAACATTAATCTTTTTTTCATAACATCCTCCTGTTTTAATAATTATTGGTACTATATTTATCTTCACGCTTTCCCAAATTAAAAATTAAACCTTTTTTACATAATGTCTGGCAAAAAGCCCGCTTGGTTTTATACATAACACAAGTACAATAATAACAAATGCTACCACGCTTTTAAATTCAATGGAAATATATCCACCAAATAGGTTTTCAATAATACCCAGCATATAAGCTGCTATAACAGCGCCCGGCAGAGATGTCATTCCACCCATAACTGCCGCAGCAAAACCTTTGAGCATAGGATCCCACATCATAAAAGGCTGCATTATGGTAGGAGAAATCAGCAATCCTGCTGTGGCTCCAACAAGTGAAGAAATTCCCCAGGTCATCATCATGATTCTGTTTGTCCTGATCCCCACAATTTGTGCTGCAACAGAGTTTTGCTGGGTGGCTTTCATGGCAAGCCCGAGTTTTGAAAACTTAAAAAACAGATAAAGTACGATCATGAATAACAGTGCACTTATTAGAGTAAGAACATCAAGCTTGCTTATATAAATATCACTGATAATAAAGCCGTCATAGGGGCCAATGGGAAAGGGCATTGTTTTTGCTTCCCCCCCAAATTTCCATGAGACAAACCCTAGAATGATCATCTCAATACCAATGGTAATAACTATCATTCCCAGAACATTAGGCTCTTTGGCTCTGCGCAAAATAGCAAACTCCAGAAAAGCTCCCAAAATGGCAGCAAATACAAATGCTAGAAAGAATGCAAGATAAATTGGCATATTCATGGTGGTTAAAAGCATCATGGCAAAATAGGATGTGACAAGAGCCATGTCACCCTGGGCAAAATTTGGCACCTCCGAGGTTTTGTAAATAATGACCATGGCAAGTCCCATCAATGCATAGGTGCTTCCCGTTGCAACTCCGCTGACAATCATCTGGATAAAATCAATCATGCATACCTTCTTGTTTCATATAAAAAAATCAATCTTTTGTAATTCTTTTCTCTTATGTTGCGGGCAAATAATGGCAATCCGCCATGGCGGTCAAAATGGCCATGTACGCCAGTATTTTTTTGTTCTAATCCAAATTCCATAGATTCCAAGGGGTTCAAACAGCATAATCCCCACCAAAATGGAACCAAATACTATATATTGAATATTGGATACTCCTGTTAAAGAAAACCAGCTTTCAGAAAGACTTCTCAACCCATCTCCAATATATGGGATATCAAGAATATTTCTCAGTTTTAGATCAAGCCAGCAAAGAAGAGTTGCCCCTGCAATGGAACCAAACATGGAACCAAGACCTCCAACAATAACCATGGCAAGAAATAAAATAGACATTAAAAGAGTAAAAATTTCAGGCTCTATAAATTTTAAGACAAAGGCATACATACCACCTGCAATACCTGCATAAAATGCACTTATTGCAAAGGCAAGGGTCTTATAAAAAACAATATTAACTCCCATGGTTTCAGCTGCAATATCAGCATCTCTAATGGCAATAAAGGCTCTGCCCATTCTTGTTTTGATCAGGTTACGCATGAATAAAAGAAGAAAAATTGTCAGGGTAATCAATAAAAAATAAAATTCCTTATCTGTATCTATAATCCATGAACCAATGTTAATATCCGGCACATGTATTCCCTCTCTGCCGCCAAAAAGTTCTATCCTGCCGATAATCTGTGTAATAGTTAATCCAAAACCCAAAGTGGCTATGGCAAGATATGGACCTTCAAGCCTTAATGCAGGCAGTCCGAGTAAAAATCCAAAACCAGCTGCAATAAGAGCGGCACTTGGCAAAGCAATAAGAAAAGGAACGCTGAACTTTACCATCAAAACAGTTGTACCATAGGCTCCTATGGCAAAAAAACCGGCATGTCCCAAAGAAATCTGACCTGTATAACCAACAAGAAGATTCAAACCAGTTGCCACAATAATATTAATGGCAATGTAATTTGCCACATAGATATAATAGTTGCTTACAAAAAAAGGAAGAAGATAGAGAGAGCCAATTAAAAATGCAAACCAGAAGACAACAACAGGAGAGGTAAAAAGCTGTACATCCTCAAAATAATCTCTTTTCATATCCATGTGAACTGCATCCCTTTATAATTTGATCTTCCCGGCATTAAACAAACTTCAACCTGATTCAAAGTCTTTTCAATGAATTATTATTATTACATATTTCTAAAATATATAGCTTGTCAAGAAAAAAAAAGAAGATTATTAAAAAAAACATTGTTTATATTATGTCATATTTCAATTTATTTGATTGTTTTTTCAAATAGTCTAGTCTATGATTATATACAATGTATAAAAATATTTATGACATCATAATCTTTCCACATGGAAAGGTAAAGAATCACGAATGAATCCAAAAATATTGTATTAATAGTTGGTGATGAAATTCTTATCAGACAAAATTTCTGCAAATTTTGCAACCATGAAGGCAGATAATGAATAAAAACAGCAATCGTGACAAAATTCTTATTATTGATGATGAAGCCTCTATTCGTCTTAGTTTCGCAGACTATCTTGAAGATCGAAATTTTGAAGTCTTTACAGCAGAAAATGGCCGTATTGGAC
>CAZYDL010000005.1:10985-31815 GCA_964646305.1 uncultured Desulfobacula sp.
AAAAAAAACAGCCTGACATGATCCTTGTGGATCTTCGAATGCCGGAAATTGACGGGCTTGAAGTACTAAAACAGACACGAAAATCAATTCCTGACACTCCAAAGATAGTCATTTCGGGTGCAAATCGCATTGGCGATGTGGTCCGGGCACTGCGTTATGGTGCCTGGGATTATCTTGTAAAACCTGTAAAAGATCTGTCCATATTAGAACATACAGTAAACACAACCATGGAAAAGGCAAAGTTATTAAAGGAAAATCAAGCCTATCAGAAACATTTGGAAATCATGGTGCAGGAGAGGACCCATGAGCTTAAACAGGCAAATAGAGGTCTTGCCAACATTAATGACAGGTTGAGAAGCATTGTTGAAACAACCCAGGGTTTGTCAGCATGTACACAAAGAAATCAATTCAGTATAAAAATACTTGATGAGTTTGCCCATCATATGGGGGCTTTAGGTGGCAGTATTTATTTTGTTGAAAAAAAGGGATTGCGGCTTATACACTCTCTGGATCCCGGTCATGCACCTGATTTCATTGAATTCCCTCTACCGGAGAATTCTACCTTAAACAAGGTGATTGCAGACTGTGAACCTCTTCTTATAAAGGATGTGGACAATAGCGACTTAATTGAGCCCAGCGGGTGGGAAGGTTATAAAGACGGCTCTCTTCTTGCTTTCCCTATTTTTGATGGCTCAAAAAAAATAATGGGAGTTTTAACTCTGCACAGCAAAGAAAAACCACCCTTTATTGAACAGGATAAAGAAATAGGAGCTATCCTTGCTTCATCCTCCTGCGAGACCTTTAAAGTAATTCAGGCATTTGAAAAAGTACAGGAGAGCGAGAGACTTTACAGCACTCTGTTTGAAAGGACCAATGATGCTATTTTTATAATAGAAAAAACCACAGGAAGATGCCTTGACGGCAATGCTGCTGCAACAAAGCTGACCGGTCGAACACTTGAAGAACTTAAAAACATGTTTTGTGGAGAGATTCTACCCAAAGGTGCAGATGAACGATTGCAAATTTTTCAGAATTTAAAAAAAGCAAAAGAGTTGGGACGGGCAAGCTTTAACAGACCTGATAATACCGTAAGAACTGCCAAACTCAGCGTTGTCCCCTTGGATGATAAGGCTGTTATTTCCATTGCAAGGGATATTACCCATGATCTTGAAATGGAAAAACAATTGCGTCACTCCCAGAAAATGGAAGCAATCGGCACTCTGGCAGGCGGTATTGCCCATGATTTTAATAATATTCTATCTGGTATCCTTGGATATGCACAATTGGCTAAAATGACACTTGATAATCCTGCTAAAACCCAAAAAAGCTTAGACCAGATGGTCCATGGGGCACAGAGAGCAACTGGACTTATACAGCAGATTCTGACATTCAGCAAACATGCTGAATATAAAAAAAATCCGCTTAAAATATTTTTCATAGTAAAAGAAGCAATTAAGTTTTTACGCTCTTCCATCCCCACAAATATAGAGATCCAGGACAAGATTGAATCCAGGGCATTAGTCCTTGCAGATCCTGTTCAAGTACATCAGGTTGTAATGAATCTTTGTACAAATGCCTATCATTCCATGCGCCATTCTGGAGGTGTTTTAATGGTTGAGCTAAGCGAAATCGAGATTACGCCTTTGGAGATTTCATCCATAAATCCATGTTCTCCAGGTCTCTATCTTAAACTTGAAGTTAAAGACACAGGTCATGGTATGGACAAGGAGACAATGGAAAAAATATTTGATCCCTATTTTTCAACAAAACAGGCAGACAAGGGAACTGGTCTAGGTCTGGCAGTTGTCAACGGGATTGTTAAAAAGCATAATGGTTTTATTAAAATAGACAGTCGGGTCAATGAGGGTTCAAGTTTTCAGGTTTTCTGGCCTGTGGTTGACAAGCAAGTACCTTTGAACTCTGGGAATAAAGAAGAGGCAGATATGCTTAATGGGACAGAAAAAATAATGATTGTTGATGATGAAAAGGATATTCTCAATGTATCACAGCTCATTCTGGAAAAACAGGGATATAAGGTCACAACTTTTAAAGAAGGAGCATCAGCATTTGAAGAATTTAGCAAAAATCCCTGGTGTTTTGATCTTATTGTCACTGATATGGCAATGCCAAAAATGACAGGCTCTGAACTGTGTGTTAAAATTTTAAATATACGCAAAGATATACCCATTATTCTATGTACAGGATACTCTGAAAATATTAATAAAGACATGGCTCTTAAAATTGGCATTAAAAAATATATTCAAAAGCCAATAGCAGTTCAGGAACTGTCTGTTCATATTCGCGAGTTATTAGATGCTTAATTCCAATACCATGAAAATATCTCCATTCGAAAAAAGGGTCAAAAGAAGAGTCACAGGCAGA
This sequence comes from uncultured Desulfobacula sp., assembly GCA_964646305.1. GTDB lineage: Bacteria > Desulfobacterota > Desulfobacteria > Desulfobacterales > Desulfobacteraceae > Desulfobacula. The sequence goes on from CAZYDL010000005.1 coordinate 13,368, forward strand.
GAGCACTCTTTTTTTGCTGTTTGTACACCTGGGTTAAAAAAGATCTGTTTCAATGAAGTGCTTGGAGCAGGATTCCCTAAAGATAATATAAATATTACCCAGGGAGGTATTGATATTAAAGCCAGGTTCAACAGCTGTATGGAGTTGAATCTTAACTTGCGAAGCCCCTTAAGAATTCTAATGAGGATCAGCAGTTTTAAGGCAGACTCTTTTAAAAAATTTGAAAAAAAAATTAACTCCATTGACTGGATACTTTATCTGCCGCAAAATTGTGCCCTGAAATTTAGTGTTACAACCAAAAAGTCCAGATTATACCATTCCGATGCAATAGCGCAGCGCTGTGAACACATTATTCTTAATCAATTGCAGGCCGAGGATGGTTTTACAGCAGAAAACCAATCAGTCCAGACAATTTATATAAGAGCGGAACAAGATTTTTTTACTATTTCATTGGACAGCACAGGTGAGCTTTTATTTAAAAGGGGTATTAAAAAAAAGGTGACTAAAGCACCTCTGCGGGAAAACATAGCCTTTGCCATGCTGTCATGGGCTGGGTTTTCCAATAAAGATATTTTAATTGATCCCATGTGTGGATCAGGAACATTCAGCCTTGAAGCTGCCATGGTGCAATCTAATATACCTTCGGGATTTTTCAGAGCCTTTGCCTTTGAGCACTGGCCAGGGTGCAGCCTTAAAACCTTTGCTTATATGAAAAAACAGGCACAGGAAAAATTTCTTAAATTTACAGGTAAACAAATTTTTGCCTCGGATATTGATGGTGCAGCATTGGCTGCCCTGGAACAAAATCTTTCCAATTATGACTTTTGCAATATGATAGCAGCAGCAAAAAAAGATTTTTTTGCCATTAACCCGTCTGATATTATTCAAGGGATATCTCATGATAAAAAGGGTATTGTCATGCTGAATCCACCCTATGGTAAAAGGCTTGAATCAAACAATGATAATGGCTTATTTTATGGGGAAATCGGAAAAAAATTGAAAAAAGATTTCAAAGGATGGCGTGTGGGCATCCTTTTGCCGTCAAGGGCAAGCAAAGCATCTCTTGGAATAAAACTTGAGTTAAAGCCTATCTTCCATGGAGGGCTTGATATTTTTGCAGGTATTGGCAAAATCGAATAATTCTAAAGCAATACCAGGCGCAGACCACAATCGAGGCAGCGGATTTACTATGCCATACTTCTTTGGAATGGAGGCAATAATATAGTGGCAGAAGTAAAAAAAAACCCTTTTTTTTATGGTTATACAATTGTTGTAGCAGGTTTTTTTATACAGGCAGTTGCCTGGGGCAGCAGCAATAGTTTCGGTATTTTTTTTGATCCTCTGATCAAGGAATTTGGCTGGTCAAGAGCTACTATTTCAGGTGCAGCCTCATTAGGTTTTCTTGTGCATGGTGTATTCAGTATTATTCTGGGAAATTTCAATGACAGATTCGGGCCGCGGCTGATCATGTCAGCCTGTGGAATATTCCTTGGTCTGGGTTTCTTTTTCATGGGAACAATCAATAGCGTATGGCAGTTATATCTGTTCTATGGTCTTATTGCTTCTATTGGACTGGGTGGGATAGATGTTATTCCTTTATCAACTGTGTCCAGATGGTTTTTAAAAAAACGGGGCATAATGACTGGTATTATAAAAGTCGGAACTGGAGTGGGCATGCTTGTCATGCCTTTTTTCATAAACTGGCTTATAAATAATTATGGGTGGCGATACTGTTTTGCCATACTCTCTTTTATAATATTAATTTTTGTTCTGTTTTTTGCCCAGTTTCTGGTTCGCGACCCTCTTTTAAAATCACAATCCATTGACAATGGAATCAGCCATGGATTTAAAAAAATAACAGATAATGAAGAGGGGTTAACTTTTAAGCAGGCCATTGGAACCAGGCAATTATGGATAATTTGTGCAGTCTATTTCATAATTTTGTTTTGTGTATACACCATACTTATGCATATTGTTCAGCATGCCATTGATCTTGGCATATCCTCTGGTACAGCTGCTGGGATTTTGTCCATAATTGGAGGAATTAGTATTACTGGCAGATTTTTAATGGGCTGGACAAGTGATACAATTGGAGAGAAATCAGCATTAATTATCTGTCTTTTGTGCTTGCTGCTGGCACTTTGCTGGCTGCTGACTGTAAAAGTCCTATGGATGTTCTATGTTTTTGCAGTGGTTTATGGATTTGCCCATGGTGGATTTTTCTCCCTTGTTTCACCTTTAATTGCTAAATTTTTTGGAACTAAATCCCATGGCCTTCTTTTTGGGATTGTAATATTCAGCAGCACAATTGGAGGAGCTATAGGCCCATTCATGGCTGGATATGTCTTTGATGTAACCACAAGTTATAAAATAGTTTTTTTAACCCTCACGCTTTTATGTGGCATTGCTCTGTTATTGACTGTATCCCTTAAACCGTTGATCAGAAGCAGGAATAATCACGATTAATTATTTTAAAGTCATAACCTGCTTTATTATAGCAGCATAAAACAAAGCCCCATAATAATGGTGGGAAAGCAGGAGTATTTCAATAATCTAAGTGGTGATATACCATTGCTGAAATATTTTTTTAACAGGGATTGACCGGCTGGATTTGGAGCATTGGCAATAACTGTTAACCCACCACCTGTAACTGCTCCTGCAACCACTGCATATTTAAGAGTATCGGTAAAACCGGGTACCAGTGTGCTTAAATATGTTATGGCAGCATTGTCATTAAAGGCGGTCAGGATGATTGATCCCAGCATTAAGGGAATTTCCCCGAGGCTGCCTAAAACCGGCGCAATCCACCAGCCCTGCAGGCCGCCATGGATTATCAGGCCGCCAAGAAAAAAACCAACCAGCATGGGAGTCTTAAGGCTGACCTGGTTCTGAAAAGGCCAGGTAACATGGGAAAAGCCAACAAAGAACAGTATTCCTGAAATGAAAAGTGCCGGGTGGTGGGCATTAATAATCGTCCAAACCATTAAAGAAATATGTACTGCAACTATCCATTTTGGTACATCACCCTCCCGTTTATCCCAGTCTGGATCCATAAGCTGCGGTCTTTTACCCTCCGGAAGCATGCCCGGCATTCTTATTTTCATCTGCTGGAGTTTAATATCCTCAAACTCCTGCTCAAAAGAGTCCTCAAGCAGTGAAACATTGATTTTTTTTGAAGCACCAATGATGAGAATTGATTTTTTCACCTCTTCTTTAATCTCATCAAATGCAGTGTTCAATTCATGACTTAAATGATTTTGTGCACGCCTGAGTTCCATCTCAAGGAACTCACGATTAATAAATTTTTTCTTGATCTCTTTTTTGAACAGCTCCAATTGAAATTTTTTTTCAAGTTCTACCATCTCTTTTTTAAAAATAAAGAAATAGATTGTATTGACTATGAGTATACCGCACACTGCCTTCCATCCAAAATTAGTAAACATGAATGCTATATCCCATTTCCACTGAGAAGCCACCATGAGTACTGGTGGAGCGGCAAAATGGGTAAGTGTGCCTCCCACTGAGATATTGACAAACAGCAGTCCAATGGTGGCATATTTAAATTTATCACTTGGTTGTAACTCATAGAATTTGCTGGCCAGCAGCAGGGCTGAAATAGTCATTGCCGCAGGTTCAGTTATCAAAGAACCAAGGATAGGGCCAAGAGTCATAATGGTAAGCCACCAGGCTGCCATGCCTCCTTTGAAGATGGCAGCAACCTTACTCATGATCTGTTCTGAAAGTTTAAGAATGGGTCTGGAGGAAGCCAAAGTCATAATGACCACAACAAACATTGGCTCTGTAAAATTTATTGTGTTGATATAATGGGAGAAAGTCTTCCAGTCATAAAAGAGAATAACCGCACCTCCCAGTATGACTACCCACATACCGAAAACCACTTCAATCTCACCAAAAAAATGAAAAAGTTCAGAGATTATGTGGGTGGAATTTTCCGGCTCATCTCCTTTTCTGACTTTTTCCAGATGCTCGGCCTTCCATTTATGGGCATAATAGAGAAATTTGCTTGTCAAAAAGGTGTGAACAATGGCCAGGATGAAAATCAGGCTGGCAACAAGGTTAAATGGCACCTGTTTGATCCGGTGTATGAGAATGCTCCCTATGCCCTGGAGATGGGAGTCGTGATAAGAGTCAAAGGTCGGAGGAAAATTGCCTGCTGCCCTATGCGTGTCATGACTGTCTCCTGCAAAGGCATTGGAAGAAATAAATAAAAATATAAGCAATAGAATCACTTTTACAGATAATTTCATGAAATTTCCTTTGGGTTTTATTATGAACACTATACTTCATGATTTAGGTTTACGCTACTAAAAATATTTTTTGTGTTAGGAGTAAATAAATTGTCCGGTTTTGTGGTTGATAACAGCCAGTTTGGTTGTACGATATCAACCATACAGCTTAAAATTCACTATCATGTTATTCCATAGAATTTTCAAGAGTATTGATGACAAAGCCTTTACAGAAAAACCAATTTTCTGGCACAGGGATTGCTTTTAATATATGGCAGATAAGATCTTAGTTTTTGTTCACCTTTTTTTTGTTCTGGTTTTATTGATTGTCGGTGTAAAACAGATTAAAATGTATCTTGTAACCATGGATTAAAGATAGCATATGCATGTAATGAAAATATGACTAGTTTTAATGAAAATATAAACCGCCGGCAGCATGGCAGGAGATCTTTAACTATGCCCATCAGTTTTCTGTCAGAGGAGACAAAGGGTGAAATTGCAGATTATTGTTTTGGCAGGACACTTGATGTGAGTTCCTGTGGTGTCTGTGTGTCTGCAAGGCCGGACCATATTCCTGATGTCAACACAAGGATGATGTTTCTTGTCAGACCTGAAAGGCAGGGCAGACAATCCCAATCTGATGTTTCTGTTACAATACATGGCAAAGTAATATGGAAAAACATTGAAAAGTAGAATTTTGGAGTCAGGTTTATTTAAATAAAATGAATGATTTTATTAATATGTTTTATGGTTAGATATTATTATTTTATTGACAAGCAAGAAGTTCCTTTTTATAAAAATAACATATCTGGGCTATGGAGTAGAGGTAAATGTTTTAAAATTAAAATTAAAAATAACAACTGACAGCCAATGACATTAGGCCTTAGATAAAAAAAATAAAATGTCATTGCCGCTGAATTGAGGATGGTACCAATGCAGAGTTCAAAACTTATTTCCCGGTTATTCGTACTTGTTTTATTTTTTATGGTTTCTTGTGTTGCATCACCTGAGTTAAAACTGGCAAAACAGGCTATGCAGGATGGTGATCTTACAACAGCTCATCAATACTATGTTGATATCCTTCACAAGAGTCCTTCAAACAAAGAGGCTAAAGACGCCCTGGATCAGATAAGATCCCAAATTACTGCCAGAGTAAGGCAGGGGGCAGCAGCAAATTTACAGACCTCAAAGGTGTTAACAGCACCTTTGTTACGTACAAGTCTTAGAATGCTGCAACAGGCATCAAAATATGACCCGGATGGATCTTTATTGGGAAATGATATTAGAAAATACCAAAACACTATTTCTCAACTTGACACAGATAATAATAATCGTGCCCAAAAAGTTAAAGAGTTGACAGCAGCACAGCAATTTGTTGATGCTCAAAAAACTTTAAATGCAATTAAGCAGACAGATTCTGAATTTTCTAATCTATCACAGCTTAATAGTCAATTTGTAACAAATTATGGTGCTTTCTTGGAAAAAATCATTTTAAACAATTATCGTCTGGGAAAAGTTGAAGATGCCAGAATTGCGATGGCACAATGGCAGTCCCTTGGTTTTTCAAAAGCAGACCAGGACAGGCTGCATGCAATAATAAAAAAACAGGAAATTAATGTTCTTACAAAACAGAGCAGACAGCTTATCAAAAAGAAACAATACTATATGGCTTTTATGAAATTAAATAAAAGTCCTTTTAAAGCAGATATGCAGGACATGATGAATAAAATCCGAAATAACGGTCCACGGTTTTATTTAGACCAGGCTCGCAAACGATATGCTATCGGTGATAGCAGCCGTGCATATCTTGAGGCTGTAAAAGGTAAAGAGTTAAATCCTGATTTTCCCGGTATTTTTGAAATGCATAGGGATCAACGGGATAAAATTCTTTCAAAGGTTCAGCAATATATTGCAATTCCAGCATTTGATTCTCCAAAAGACAGCCCTGATATTGGGACTCAGTTTTCAGATGCATTAATCAGTTATCTGTTTCGTATCCTGCCCTATGGTATTAATATTGTTGAAAGGGGGAAGATTGATATCCTGCTGCAGGAACATAAAAGAGAGTTTTCCCAGGTTGCTGATATTTTAAATGTTGATTTTATAGTTACCGGCAATGTATCACTCCTTAAAATTGACAGGCAGGATAATAAAAGTCAAAGTACAGTCAGGGCGCCCATTGGTGAAAAATTCATTGTCAATCCTGAATATGAAGCTTTTTTGCAGGCAGGCACAGGCCAGAATAGTACAATAAAACCTCCTGTTAAAACCATAAAAATTAAAGAGTATGGAAACTTTACCATTAACCAGGGAAGCAGCACAATCAAAGGTTTTGCCGGTGTAGCCATAAGAATTTTTGACACCAGTAAGGGGCGTATTACATATGCTCAGGAATTCAATGCCAATTATCAGGCCACAGATGATTACAAAGACTCCCTTGAAATTGCAGGTATTGAGGGTGATCCTCTTACTTTGCCCACAAATACGGAAATCAGAGAGAAACTTCGAAAACAGATTGTTAAACAAGTGGCTGATATTGTACAGCAGCAATTTGAGAAAAGAGAGAAAAGTTATTTAAAAAGCGCCCGATATCATTTAAGCAGAAGAGAAAAAGATATAGCCATTAAAAAACTGGCAAGGGGTTTTCTGTACTGTGTCAAGGCTAAAATTAATTTTAAGGATTCTGATTTTACAGAGATCAGAGAAAAAATTATTGAGTTGACTGAAACAGATTATTTATAGATTTGTTTAGTCTGTTTGCTCAAGAAGGAGGTTTTTATATGGTAAAATTTATTACCATTTTTATACTGCTTTTATGCTCCATTGGATGTGCTCCACTTGATTCAGAAGAGAAAATAGAGACCATGAAGATTTTCCCGGTTGTTTTTCTTGATGATAAAAGTGATACAGCACTGGAATTAATTGATCATCGCTCTGAGAGATTGCCGTCAGGTCATGTCGATGTTATGTTAAAATGTATGGGTAAAAAAGAGAAAAAACCCATCTGGATAGATTGGAAGGTTATTTTTTATGATACCCGTAATATAAATGTAGAAGAGAGTGAATGGCATACTGATCATCTGTTTCCGCGATTGGAAAAAACACTCCAGGTAAGCAGCATGCGAAAAGACATCAGCTCTTTTAAATTTTTAATTCGAACTCCGGTCAGGTAAAATATATGAAAGAATTATTCAAAAGCAAATTTTTAATGCTATCAAGTCTTGTTTTGTTTGGTTTTATATTATTGACCGCCTGTTTTTTAACAGGCTGTGCACAGAAATCATCACCTGTTGATGATAAAAACATCACTAAACCCAAACCAGTCGGGTATATATCAGACAATGCAGAACAACAGGGAGGACAATTGCCTGAAAGTATTGTACGTCAAGCTTCCAAGATACATGAAGGTTCCATGATACCTTCTCAATCCCAGACTGATATGCAAGAAACATCTGTCAATGCTGCAATCAGCACCTCGGGAGAAACTATTGCATCGAGTGCAACATCTGGTATTACCATGATTCTTGGCCCGGTCAATGCTGAAAGGGTTGTTAATGAAGAGGAAGTCTCTTCTGATGCAGGTCAAAGCATTAGAGAGATAATCAGCCAGATTTTAACATCAGGCAGTGAGATAAGCCTTTTTGATGCCCCTGAAGAGCGATTTATTGATGATTCTCCAAGACCTGATTTGGCCCGGAAAGGAGTGAAATTTGTGGTAAAAGGTGTTGCAAGTACCAGCAGATCTTCAGGAGAAACAACTGTATTTCTCAGAGCTGTGAATACAATGACAGGAAAAATTGCCATGGTGGCTTCTGCACGTGACACATCCCGCAACCAGGCAGCAGAGCAGGCAGCCAGAAATTTAGTACAAAAAATAACAGGTGTAAAATGATGAAAAAATTAATTTTATTTACAATTATTGTTTTATGTTTTCAGTTAACAGCTTGTACAAGTGCAAAGAAAAAAGTAAAACCAGTCACTGCTGCCACCCAGATTCGTCCTGTTGAAGCACTGCCCACTGAAGTTGCCGCAGACACTATTACTGTTGCCCAGTTTCGTTATGTAAGTGATATGATGGCAAGAGATCTTGTAAGACAGCCTTTTGTAGTAAGAGCTGTCAGGCCACCAATTGTAACTGTACGCAAAATTCAAAATAAAACCGGTATCTATATTGATGAGCAGATTTTTCAGGAGACAATAAGGGCAAAATTAATGCAAAATGCTGGTGGAATGCTATTGTTCAGAGATGATGTCTCCTATAAAGATATTATAAGGGAACGGGTTCGTCAGAGTAATGAAGAGATGGTTGTTACTCTTACAGACACTGAACTGACAACAATTACCCATGACAGGGTAAGGGAAAGTGAATTTGAAAGCGGCTCATTAAGCGGCTCAAGCGGAACCGGTGAACAAACCCGTAATATTGAAGAAGAGAGTACCATGGATATGAGTCAGACAGCTTCTGTGAAATCAAAGATAGCAGCAGCAGACTATTTTTTACGCGGCATTATTTTCCAGGTTAATGAACATGATATGACCAAGAAAAACAGAGGGATGAGTTATTTCCAGTATCAGTTCAGGGTTGTTGATGCAAGAAACGGATTGATTGTATGGGAAAAAATGATGTCCAGTAAAATGGCTGGAGAGTATATGCTTCAACCTAAAGCTGCTGCAGCTGCAAACCCTAATGCACCAGCAGGTCAGGCTCCGGCAGGATGGCCCACTGGACCAGCTGTCCAGCCAGGTATGATACCCGGTCAAGTTTCTGGACAGGTTCCAGGTCAGATACCCCAGACAGGAATGCCGCAACAGGGATATCCTCAACAGATGCAGCCACAGAATCCAATGCAGCAGATACAGCAGTTTCAGCAGCAGATGATACCTATTTTGCAGCAGCTTAAAAAATAAATTGAGCCATTTATGACATTTGGTCTAAGGTCTTACAATAGTGTTTTAAGGAAAAAAACGGGAGATTTGATTCCGCGTTTTTTTCTATATATTTTAACTCCTGTTATCTGTTTTATACTTTCTGAAACCTATGCATTCTCCGGTGATCACACTCTTTTTATTCCCATTAAGCAGAATGGATTTGCCAAAGTAACAGACTGGACAACACAGGGGCTTAGTAAGAAACTTGCACAAAAACTTGTAGCCTATCAGCATGATCCTAATAAAATAACAGCCGCAAAGGTTCTTAAAGATTACAAGCAGTTTAAAAATTTGGATGAAAATACTCGAGGACGCATTTTTGCAAAGCACGAAAAATTATTTCAAACTATAGTCGGATTAAAAATAGAGATGATACAGCGAGGTATCAGTGGTATCCAGGGAGTGGATCACTCCATTCAATTTGGTTCATCTGCCAAGCGACTACAGGAGTGGGCAAACTGGAAACACAATCTGAACAGTGATCCTGATAAAATGCCTGCTCTGCTTTTAGATAAAACATTGTCCAGTGATGTGGATATTATGAATCGTGCCACCAGTGCAGCCTTAGATGCAAGCGCCATGGCAGATGAAAGAGTTAATGGTGCTGCAGCTGAAATGCAGTTCAATGCAAAAATCAAACAATTATACAACTTTGATTTGACCGCCCAGGATATCATGGTTGAGTTTTTGTCCCCGACCAGGGCTATTCCAATTATTCAAAAAAAGTATGGTTTTGGCCCCAATAATATGACCTGGCCCAAAAATATGCCTGCCTATATTTTATCAAATAAAGAGAAATACAATGCTCAATTTGGAGAGGAACAGCTTGATCAATGGCTTAAAAACAAAGGTGTGGTTACTCCGGATGTAAACGATCCTTTTCGGGCAGTTAACTTTCAAGAGTTTTCTGATAACACCCCGGCAGGGAAAAATCCACTAAAGGGTTTTTTCCATCCCGATTCTCTTGCAGCGTGGATGGCCAATAATCAGCGCCAGATATTTCAGACCCACAAAGGCAGTGAACATGCTCTGGCAAAATATGTCCCAAGAATGATTGAGGGGTATGAAAAGGCTGGTATAAAACCACCAGAAGTTAATGGCCTTTCAGGAGAACAGGTAAAAAAGATTGCCCTACAGGTATATTCAGCAAAAACACCTGATGAGTATGATGCCATTAAAAAAAAATATCCCGATCTGGCGGGAATGCTGTCCAGCTATTGCAGTAAACTTCTGGTTGATTCCCATGATCAGCTCACAGATAAAATTATTGAAACCTATCAAAAACTTGGTCCTAAAAATCGTAACGAGCAATCCTTTGGCGGATTTCGAAAAGCTGTTGAGAGTTCAGCGGAAATAGAGAAGTTGCAGAACCATTTAGCATGGACTTACGTTAATATTGATGCAGAGACACAAGGAGAGTTAAGAAAAAGAGCCAAAGAGAAGATCAAGGCTGCAATGCTGTCTGTGGATAATAAATCTGACAGTTCGGGCAAAACAAATATTGTTGACGGTAAGATAAGGTTTAGAGGGCTCATAGCCCGGCAACTTAATAAAATGCTTGACCAGGTTACTACAGCAGCCGACACTACCCGCTCCGATAGTAAAATATATTCAGACATCAGAGACGGTATTGGTGGAACAATGAATGGTATACTCCATAAAAACTGGGGAGTTACCATGGATGATCTTCTTATCCAGATGGCAAATGATACAAGATCTGTTGAAGAAATACGATGGATTTCTGGCCAGGGAATCACAAAGGCCAAACGTTCCCAGAATGCAAAAGAGATTGCAGAAGATCTAGCAACCCTTCAGTCCATGGCAAGTTTTTTTAATTGGAGCAAAAAAAGCAAAAAAAAGAATCATGCTGCTTTTCTGCATGATTATATGCAGGGTAATCCCGATGCAGCCATAGGCATACTCCGCCATCTCCACACTATCTTTGACCCCGGAAAAATTCCTCCTAAAACATTCAGCTATGAAGATAATAATGGGAAAACCGTCACAAAAACCATAGAACCCAATCAATTTACAGAAAGAGGCAGGAGTCTTGGGATACTTCTATTTGCTTCTACCATGAAAAGTTATTCCATCTGGGGTGATATTCAGGATGGCAAAGCATGTTTTAACCAATTATATAATATTTACGGAACCAGCCAGACATCTGCCCAGAGAGCAAAATCCCATGCTGATCTTCTCGGACGTGCGCTGGCTCTATCTGATCATCTTAAAACGGTAAAATATTTTTCTGACATTCAATATAATGTGAACTGGCTTGGAATGGGTAATTCACTCTCCACTATGTGCAGCCTTTCTGCGGCCGATGAATTTGGGCCAGAGCAAGAGAGACAGCTGCTTAATGCCGTTATTAAAGATATAAGTCTTATGATTATACCTCAGCTTGGTGTAGTCTATACTCTTTATGGTATTGGAGCATGGGGCTGGGATAGTATTATGCTGGCAGGCTCCAAAGCAGATGTTATTGATCTCCTCGTTGAAAACGGTAAATGGGATTTTTCAAAAATTACCAGAAAACAGCCCGCATCAAATAAGAAAAAACAAAAGGTTGAAACAAAATGTTTTCAGCAACAGATAACTGCTGATAAAGCTGATAAATTTCCTGAACTGCTTGGTGTCAACTATTATGATTCAAACAACCACGCTGAATCAATGCCTGTCAATCAGGTGACAAAACTGTTAACAGATAAATATGCTAAGAGTGGTGTAAATATTATTAAAGAGGAGAATGGAGAAAAAAAAGTAGTTAAAACAGTTTTTCCAAGAAAATCTATTTTGGATATTTCCAAACGCAAAGGATTTTTATCAAATGATCTTATGCTTAGATACAGCAGGGAATCAGCCCAATCATTTAATACATTGTGGACCAGAACATTCAGTCACAACAATTTAACAAACTCTGAATTCTGGACAAAAAAAAATATTGAAACATCGTTAAAGGTAGAATATCCAAAAGGCGTTACAGAAGATAGCTTATGTATATCAGGCTATATTGGTAAAAATAAATCCAAAATAATTACCAAAGGCGATCTTTCAGTAGAGGGAGCTTTAGGGTGGAGCGGACTTCCCACCGGTAAAAAAGTTAAAATCAAAAATGGAACACGAGTTACTTTTGCCTATTTTGTGGCAGATTACTGGGCTAAGCGTCAGGCACTTCTTGAAGGACCCGTACTTGATGAATTGATTAAAGAGGCTTCGAAAAGAAAATATAAACAAGACAACACATCATTGGATCAGACACTATGGCTTTCAAGCCTGCTGGATTTCCTTGAACGGGCAAAACGTATTGATGAAAGGGTGTGGGAAAAGATTGCCGGGTCAGCCCTTCCCTTTAGACCAGACAAATCTTCAACAGTCTCAGCACAGCAAACTACTGCATTACCGTCTAAAAAGAGTGATAAAAAAAGTAAAAAGGATCAAGTTGCCCAATTGATTACAAAGCTTAAAATATGGGATCCGGGTAAAAAATATCCCATAGCTAAGCAATATTATAAGGTTACCAATATGCAACGTAAAAGCCTTATTGAATATTCCCAGTGGTTAATTGATCCAGGCGCTTATCCTGTACCATCTCGTTTTGTTCCAACAGGCAGAGGTTTCAGCGTACAAAAGGTAGAACTGACTGCAGCAGAAGTTATTGCAGAGGTTAAATTAATTCTTGGCTCCATGGTGGACACCCTTTACAAAGTTGAAACAGTGTATGATGATATCCTTACACGCATTAAAAAAGCAGATGATTTTGTTAAACAGGGTAACGGCTTTTCTCTTAATTCCATTGCTCATCTTCGTATTGATCCAGGCAAGCAGCCAGCTGGCTATTTAGGCTTTAATGGTGATAATGATACAAACTTCAGTAAAATATGGTTAAAGGAATATAAAGGTGAAGAGGTAAAAACTGAAAAAGATATTGCTACTTTTTTGTCCTGGAACAGCGAGGATGCAGTTAAAGCGCAGCTTGCAAGATGGGGAGTGATGTATGCATATTCCCAGGAACATGATAGTGCCCATCTTCACCCATATTGGCACCGGTTACTGAGATTACGATTTCAGATCAGGAAGTTAACCAATATGCTGGCTTCCAAGGCATATCTTACTAAAAATGAAATGCTAAAATATGTAGACAATAAAATGTTGTTGGACAATGCACCATTAAAAGTGCCGGATGAATTGAATTATCCTAATTCAGCATCTTTTCATGCCCACTCTGTTTCCGAGTGGATAAAAATACAGATTGATGCAATGAATAAAGAGTATTATGCATTGATATTAGGTGCACAGGATGTTCTAAAGGTAAAGCTTGAGCTTTCAAGGGGACCAACTTCTGGAGCCTTTCAGGTGATAAGTGAACTCAGGGCAAAAGCTATTTTGAGCCTGAATGAAAAAAAGAAAACAACTGGAAGTAATAAAAAAACTTCGGTGACATCACCTTCAAATTCCTCTCAAGCTACTGAATTGGAAAAAATTATTGCCAAAGATGTAAAAAAAATCAACTGGGGTATTTATACAGATAAAACATGTACAAAAATCTGGAAAAAAGCTCAGGTCACTAATACTAAAATAGACCCAAAGAAAATGCCCGAGTGGATTTGTCCATTATTTGAATCTGGCAAGTTTTTTCTGCGTTTTAGAGCTTATGGGAAAAATGATCTGATTCTTGGAGAAAAGATTGAATCTTTCACAGTTAAGCCTGCAAGTTTAAAAGGGAAATTAAAGATATGGGGAGATTTTCCCGAAAAGATGGGGCAGGGAAATATTATTCTTGCAATAAATCCATGCAAAAAAGGCTCTTTAGCTCCCGTATCAAACAGTGCCGCGAGCAAAATTAATGCAGCAGGCACTACAACAGGTTCTACTACTGCTTCACCTTCTTCGGATAACCAAAAGTGCAATACCTGGGCATTGATAGAACATAAAATTCCTGAAAAACTAAAAGATGCAAGACCCTTTTCTGGAAGAGATATTGAGGTGGATCTTTTCAGTGATATAGATAGAATTAATGTACCAGGCTCGATCATGAAGACCCTTTTGGACAGCCAGGATTGTTCATCGATTTATGGTGACCTGCAGATATGGGCTCATCATGGAAAAATGGCACCACCCCACTACCTGAAACATGAAAAAATAAGTAAACCAGGTGTAGGCAACGTTGATACTGGAATAATGCTAATTACCGACCCACCACGCTTTGAAATATTTGTTCCATATAAAATACCGGTCAAAGTGGTAGTATCTGATGCCAGTTGTACTCTTGTAAATGGCTGTTTTCCTAAAGAGAAATACCGCCTGTCAAATGCTGATATTCATCTTGTTTTGAATGGTTCTGTTGTTAAAAAATCAAAACCTGGTGCTCCTGCTTCCATATTGGAAACTATAGTGCCCTTTAGCAGTGAGAGAAAAATAAAACAGACGCTATTAGCAAAAGTATTTCGCAATCATGCATCACCAAAGGTTCAAGCTGTAAGCTCCGCAGTAACTTTTGATGCCGATAAAATTCCTAATGAAATTCGTCTGCCTGTTATGCTACCACTGTTTGAAAAAGGTAATCTTAGTATAAAGGGACATTTTATTAGTGCTGCCAACATTAGCCCTGCGGCAGTTCTATCATCTGGATCTATGCGAACAAACATCTCTGAAGCTGTTTCAATCGGAGCTGATGGAAATTTTTCTACCACTAATTCATTGATCGCTCTTTTATCCAAAAAATTAATGGTTTACGGCCTCTTATTTGACAATGATGATAAGATGTATAAACCAAAGGGTGGTGTGTTCTCTGCAAAATTGAAAAAAGGAGCTGTTTTTGACACAGGGGACATTGAAGTTGTGCCTTATGAGGTAACTGTTGAACCTGTTAAAGTTAGAGTCGTGGATAAAACAGGCAAAATGATACCCCATGATCGTCTTAATGTTACCATGGGAGATGAAATTGCTTCCTGGAACAAAGATAAAAAACATTTTGCTGCTCCATGGACTATCAGCAAAAAGAACGAAGAGCTTGATATAAAAGCTGTATTGACAATGCCGGACGGTTCACTGGTTACTGGAAATACAATAGTGACCATGGACCCTTCAAAATTGTTGACTAATTTTCCAAAACCACCTCCAGAACAAACTATTAAACTCAATGTACATTCATCCCTGCAAATTAGTGGTTCAACTGCTATACAACTTCCTTCCGGGAAGAAAAAGCCTCTCAAAGTACAGCTTAAATTAAAAGATATTCAAGAGATTCAACATACTGATATTGAAACAGTGTTTAGTGTTCCATTCAATGGTCCCTTTGAAATTGGTAAAATGCTGGAGGTCACAGCAAAAGCTAAACACAGTGGAGATAAGATTTTGTATAAAGTCATTGTGGCAAAATCAGTACCGGAAAATCCAAATATTGATTTTGGAACAATTATTCTTAGCTCTTCTCAGATCGATAATTTTTTAACAATTGGTTCCGGACGTGTTCCAATGCAGGTAACATCACCTGATGGCAAGGGCAAGCCTGTGATGGGTGAACCAATGAGTGCAACTGCTAAGATTACAATAGGTCAATATGAAGGTCCTCTGCCAATAATTGAATGGAAACGTTTTTCAGACAATCATATAGAAAAACAGTTTAAGAATCATGTTACTAAAAGGCAGGTCTTTAATCTAAGTGTTGCCATGCCCGCAGTGCCCAAAAATATGCGCACCAAAGATGATGTGCTTGAATTATATATTTCAGATGGAATTGACCATGAAGTAAGAAAAACAGTTGCGTTTACATGGGAAACCGGTGATGAATTTCTCAAGCCATTTCAATACACAAGTATAAAAAAAGGGAAGCGGGGCACTAAATTTGTAATAGGTGAAAAAATAAGTATTCAGGGAACTTGGAAAATAGCCAAGGATAACGGGAAAAAACGTACATTAGTCTATTATGCCGGAGGTTCTGAATTTTTCCGAGAAGATATTATAGTTCCTAAAGGTCAGCGGTTTACCCATTCTGCTATCCTTGATACACTCGGTTTGAAAAAGGGTTTGCTGGAAATTAAAGCTGATATGATCAACAGTGAGCACAAACTGATAGCCACTGGTATTGGCAAGATTCATATGGTTGAACCAAAAGATGTCATTCTTGCAGCAGGAGCAGGGGCCTCCAGCGGCACTGTGGGAAACAGAGGAAAATTTACACAGGGAAATAAGGTCTATGTAACCGGAGTTGTTCAGGCAGCAGAGGGCAAAGACGGCCTTAGAACACTGCAGCTTAAATACCGGGGGCAAGTGGTACTTACAGAACAAATGGATATGAAAGGTGATGAAAAATTATCAAGATCCTTTGAAATTAATTCTGACAAACTCTCTGCTAAAAATCATGTTTTTGCCTTGGAACTGTATGATGATGAATTTAAACGCCAGGATCGTGAAATTGTTAGAATAAGACTTGCTAAAAAACAAAAAAATCAGAATTCAGGAACTGGACAAGGCGGTTTGCAGAATGTAACCTGCACAGGTGATACAGTTAGTATCAAGGTGTGGGATCACAGCAGCCAGGATGGTGATATTGTCACTCTGACACTTGCAGGTAAACCAGTCTTATCCTATTTTAACATGGGCCATGTAGACAAAAAGAAAAAGATCAACATCCCGGGTTGTGGTGGTGCAGAACCCTTTAAACGTCCATGTGCTTTTATGAATCTGCCTTTTCCTGCCGGAACCAAGGTTGCAGTGTCTGTCACCGCTCATAATACAGGGACTGCCGGGCCAAATACAGCAGCATTAAAAGTGGACGGTGACTGTACACCCGAAGTGCAGTACTGGAATTTAAAAACAGGTGAAACAAGCTCTATTTTTATCAGCCGTGTGGAAGCACCCCAGCAGCAGGGTGGCAACAATGGCTCAACAGGAAAGCCTGGAAATAGCAAACCTGAGAATCAGGCCAGTGGAAGCCAGCCTTCGGTACAGTCCTGGCCTTAGATATTAATTTTTCCTCACTTTAATGGGCAACGCATATTACGCTATTATAGAATTCAACCCAAAACCTGTCCTTATGGTGTGAAGTTGCTACTGGCTGATAGCAGCCAGTTTGGTTGCACCATATCAGCCACACTCCTTAATTTTTTTTCAATCCCTATCTCTCCCATCCCCCAAAAAGTTGAATATAAAACCTTTTGGAGCAAATCAGCTTTCTGGCACAGTGATTGCTTTTAGTATATCGCAGGTAAAATCTTAGTTCTTATTTGTCAATTAAAAGGAGGAGAGTGGTGAATGATTTAAAAAAAAGAGTTCTAACGGTTATTGTTGCAAGTTGTGGTTTATTACTGCTCGCAGGGGCTAATGCCTGGGCAGTTACAACTGTTTTTACAGATGAGGGTCCTCGTTACTGGGAGGTTGTTGAACGTGCAGAAGAAATATTCGGGTGGGGAATTGTTGGTGTTGATGATGATGGTGCGTTGATAGTGGGAGAAACTCATTATGGATGGAAGATAACTTACGATATTTTTAATAATTCTACTTATACAATTAACGGATTTATGGTAGGTGTTTCTGACGAGCTTGGAAGCGGTAGAACGGGGGATGATTCGTCCCCTGCGGGATGGAGTGGTTATGTTACAAATCGGTGGAATTATCCAAATAATGGCAATTATTGGAATAGTGAACTTGGGCTTACAGATTACAATTACGCCTACAAAGCCGAAGTATTAATGGGATGCATAGATTGCGGAAATGATTCTTTCCCTCCGGGCGAACCGCTTCAACCTTTTCAGAGAATCACAGGCGAATTTTCTTTCGAAAGTGACAGCGATGAGTTATCATCACCTGTTATTTTGTTTGCCACGGATACTATGGGTCAGGATATTGTTTTATTTGGAGAAAGCTCATATGTGCAAGGCACGGGACAAAATTATGTCTCCAGTGTTCCCATTCCTGGTACGGTGTTACTTCTCGCTTCCGGTCTTCTTGGTTTTGCAGGGTTTCGGCGTAAAATAGATTAAAATTTATATTGTAACCTGGATTAAAGGTAGTATATGCATTGTATAAAATTATGACTACTCTTGATAAAAACAGCGACCGTCGGCAGCACAGTCGGCGGTCTTTAAACATGCCCATCAGTTTTCTTGCCAAGGAGACAAAAGGCGATATTACAGATTATTGTTTTGGTCAGACCCTTGATGTAAGTTCCTGTGGTGTCTGTGTCTGGGCAAGGCCGGATAATATTCCCGATGTTGCTAAAATTATATCCAAAGCATTGTTTATTGAAACTGAAACAGATGGGCGTATTTCAT
>CAZYDL010000006.1:0-20242 GCA_964646305.1 uncultured Desulfobacula sp.
TTTTTCCATTTTTAAAACCTTTTTTAAAAGCCCCGGATGAGGTCTGATTTCTGCCATATTTTACTTTTTTTAATTTTGGAAAAAGTCTGGATATCTCTATCTGGTTATCTTTCTGATTTTTTTCCATTAATGATTTAATAGTTTTTACAGGCAGAAAAGAATTTTTATTATTTTTCATCCTTGAATGTTCAAACATCATTTTGTGATTATGCTCAATTCCAGCAATAAAACCCATGTCAAAAGAAATTTTTTCCCCTCTTTGGGCTCTGTTTTTCTTTTTAAAATCCTGCCAAAGGGTTTTGCATGTATCAAGGAGAAAATGATAGACATATTCTGCTACTTTTAAAGATTCCCTTTGTCCAACCAGGACAATGCTTTTATAAACGGCATTATCCCTGGCATGGTATGTATTGGATGTTAAACAATTCACATGATAATAATTTCTAAGAATAGATAAAATGGCTCTCTGGATACTTTCAATGCGCTTTTTTTTATGACAAATTGTAAGATATTTAATATCTGGATTATTATCTCGAGTATTGATTTGTTGAAGATTATATTTATTGAGCAGATAATTTGCTTTTCTTGAAGCTGATTTTGCCTCTGCTTCATTGCTTGATTGCCCAAGAGCCATTAGCTTTTCTACTCTTTTTAACATTTTTTGAGCATCTGCAGGAAGTTGGCCTTTAAATAATTGCAAGTTTTTACTAAACTTAGCACTGCCTGTGATAAAAGCTGGATGTACACCTAATATGGAACAGGCCTTTTTAAAATAATTTCCATGTATGTCAGCGTTATTATAAAATTCAGAAACATATTGATGTGCCATTTCATGTTTCAGTACCTCCAATACAATATCCCAGATTTCATTTTTTATAAGAAGGCTTGATATGGAGAGAGTCTTGTTTTTGTCACTCCATAAACCAAGCGTTTTTTTGCCTGAAGATATATTGATTATCGGTGTTGTAAGAGTTACTCCATATCTCCATGCAATGTCCCTGTGTTCCTTAACAAGTTGCAGCGCCCATTTTATTTCATAGTTTTTCATTTAAAATGTTATGCCAATATAAGTTTAAAACCCACACGGGGTTTTCTCATCATTTTCCTCAGCCGGAAACCGGACCACATGACTTTTTGGCAATCCTCTTTTTTTTAGGATGCTCTTTAAAGTAAATCTTATCCTTGATAAGGTGACATTTTTTATATTTTCTTCCACTGTCACACCAGCAGAGATCATTTCTCCCCGGTAATATCCTTGGAGGTATCTGCCCATTAGTTTGAAAAATTTTACTGAACCAGCCCATGGAAAACATTCCTGTATTTAAAAAAAAAGTTAAATTATAAAATAAGTTAAACTTTTGTTTTGTAAAGAGAGTAATGTCCAAGTTTAATTATTTTTGGTGTGCTCCAGGATGATTTTAGTTTTCATAATTACCTTCATTTAATAAACATCAGGAATCAGGGTCAAAAAGGCTTTTCAAATATTGCATAAACCCTTAATTTGTGTTATTTATGGCCAACTTTTAACACCAATGCCCCCGTAGCTCAGTGGATAGAGCATAGGATTCCTAATCCTTGAGCGCAGGTTCGATTCCTGCCGGGGGCACCAGACAGCTCCCCCCAAAAATATGCCAATAAAAAGAAACAAAAAGTATGCAAAGCCTGAACTTCTTGCTCCGGCTGGAAATTTTGAAAAATTAGAAATTGCTGTCCACTATGGAGCAGACGCAGTATATATTGCAGGAAAGGATTTCAGCCTGAGAAATTTTTCAGGTAATTTTACCGATGAAGAGCTCATTGATGCTGTTGCTTTTGCCCATGATAATAATGTAAAAATTTATCTTGCCTGTAATATCTACTCAAGGAACAATGATCAAAAAGCCATTGAAAAATTTCTATATAAAACAGGCAATATTGCACCAGATGCAATTATTATATCTGATCCAGGCATAATTAAGATGGCTCAAAAAATTATACCTGATATTGATATTCATTTGAGCACCCAGGCTAATACTACAAATATCAATGCGGCAGAATTCTGGTATGATCTTGGAATTAAAAGGGTTAATCTTGCAAGAGAGCTTTCTTTTGATGAAATAACTGAGATTTCCAATACCTGTGATATAGAAACAGAAACATTTATTCACGGTGCCATGTGTGTGTCCTATTCAGGGCGATGCCTGTTAAGTAATTTTTTAAGTGGCAGAGACAGCAACCAGGGACTTTGCAGTCACCCATGCCGGTGGAAATACTCAGTTGTTGAAGAGTTGCGGCCAAATGAATACCATTCGCTTATGGAAGATGACAGGGGTTCATATATCTTTAATTCCAAAGACCTGTGCATGATTGAGCATATTCCACAACTTATTAATGCAAATATAAGCTCCCTGAAAATCGAAGGCAGAATGAAGGGTATAAATTACCTTGCCTCGGTTGTGAAAACATATAGAAATGCAATTGATGCTTTTGTTGATTCTCCAGAAACTTATAAAGTTGATCCAGGCTGGGTTGATAACCTTTACCAGGTTTTTCACAGGGAATATAGCACTGGATTCTATTTTGGCAAATCAGAAGAGCAGGCTCCAAACTATACAAACATACACCAGGGGAAAATTCACAGTTTTATTGGTAAAATAATTAAAAGCAATGGTAATAATAGTTATCTGGTGGAGATACGTAATAAACTCACCATGGATGATATGATTGAAGTGATATCGCCATTGGGCACACCTGAAAAAACCAGAATTGTAAAACTCCTTGATACTGATACAAAACCAGTGGATGCAGTGCATCCAAACACATCTGCTCTGCTCTATCTTGAAATTAAATGCCAACCAAATGATATTGTACGCAAGTTATAAAAAAACCACTGTTTTAGCGATTCTTGGTTTGACATTTTTAAATATTTTATGTAAATTGTTTACTATTAAAGTTTTTTAGGCAGTATTTAATATTTCAATATTCAATCCTTTCAGGAGATTTGATATGTTTGAAGATGACGAAACCCTGCAAATGTATATTGAGGAATCACTGGATCATCTTGGTGATATAGAGAGTGATCTTTTAACCATTGAAGAAGATGGAGAAGACATTGATGTTGACCTTGTAAACAATGTTTTCAGGGCTGCACACTCCATTAAAGGCGGTGCAGGTTTCATGGGATTGACTACCATAAAAGATCTTGCCCACCATTTGGAAAATGTTCTTGGTTTGGTCAGAACCAAGGAAATGGTTCCAGATTCACACAAAATAAGCGTTTTGTTAAAAGGTTTTGACGAGCTTGAAAGTCTTTTAAATAATATTAAAGAAAGCAATGAGGTTGATGTTTCAGATCATGTTAAAGCATTGGAAGGCCTTGTTAATCCTTCAGCATCAGAAGAACAGCAAACCACTACAGAGATTATTTCTGAAAGAATGGATATTATTCTTAAAGATGGAAGAGTATTTGAAAATACCTCTTCTTTGGCAATTGAAAAAATGCAGGCCGAAGGGAAAAACCTTTTTCTTGTTGAATACGATGTAATCCAGGATAGCAAGACAAAAGATAAAATTCCCGCAGATGTTTTAGAAAACTTAAAAAAAACAGGTGCCATCATTGAATCCAGGATTGCAGATCAATCAGAGGGCAGGGTACAATTCCAGCTTTTTTATGCATCCATTATTGAAAATGACATGGCTGAAACCCTGTTTAATATTGATAAAAAATATATCCATCCAATATCCGAGGATATGATTGTCAGTACCAGTGTTGCAGATGTGAATATTGAACCTGCTGCCATGCCTTCTTTAGAAAAGCTGGCTGTATCTCCAGCAACAGCTTCCAATCCAGCCGTGGTTGCAGCTGAACCTGCAAAACAAAAAGTAAAACCAGTAAAAACAAAAGTAAAAAATGTAACCCCTAAAAAGGCTGCTGTTCCTACCACAAAGCCTCAAACATCATTAAGAGTAAATGTTGGCCTTCTTGATACTTTAATGAACCTTGCAGGTGAGCTTGTTTTAAGTCGCAATCAATTGCTCCAGGGCATTAACTCTTCCAATACAAAGGCTGCTGAATTATCCAGTCAGAGAATTGATATGATCACCTCTGAGCTGCAGGAAGCAATCATGAGAACCAGGATGCAGCCCATTGGCAATATTTTAAATAAATTCACAAGGGTTGTCAGGGATTTGTCCCAGCAGCTTGGAAAGAGCATTGATCTGGTTATTGAAGGTAAAGATGTTGAACTGGATAAAACAATTCTTGAATCCATTAATGATCCTTTAACCCATCTTGTCAGGAACTCTGTTGACCATGGTATAGAAATCCCTGAAATAAGAGAGCAGATGGGAAAAGAACCCACGGGAAAAATAGTATTAAAAGCTTACCATGATGCAGGCCAGGTTAATATTGTTATCATTGATGATGGTAAAGGGCTTGACCCTGACAAAATGGCTGTTGCTGCTGTGGAAAAAGGACTTTTGACCGAACAGCAGGTTGATGAGATGACAGATAAACAGAAGGCAGAACTCATCATGCTGCCGGGATTTTCAACGGCAAAAGAAGTCACAGATGTATCAGGCCGTGGAGTTGGCATGGATGTTGTCACAACCAATATTGAAACTCTTGGCGGTATTATTGATTTGGATTCAACTCCGGGAGAAGGCACAACCATACAGATTAAGCTGCCACTGACCCTTGCTATCATTCCAAGCCAGATTACCTCGGTGGGCAACGAAAGATATGCAGTTCCCCAGGTTAATTTAAATGAGCTTTTAAGAATTCCTGCAAGCAAGGTAAAGGAAAAAATTGAAAAAGTAGGAGATGCCGATGTTGTACGCCTGAGAGGCGAGCTTCTTCCGCTGCTTGATCTTTCAAAAATGCTTGGTATTGAAAGAACATATAATGATCCTGAAAACAAGGATGTGTGTGCAGATAGACGGGAAAATATTGCAGACAGACGATCCAGGCAGCACATTATCAATGATGACGGTCTTATTGTAGAAACTTCTGGAGAAGAAGAAAAATCTCAAAAGAGAGAAAAAGAAGACAGAAGATATCATGCTCAAAGTGCCATGAATATTGCTGTTGTTTCAGCAGGAGTATTTAAATATGGACTTGTTGTGGATCAATTATATGATTCAGAAGAGATTGTTGTAAAACCTGTTGGCAGGCATCTTAGTAAATGTAAAGCTTATGCTGGTGCCACTATTATGGGTGATGGCAAAGTTGCTCTTATTCTGGATATTTCAAATCTTGCTCAAATGGCAGAGCTTTCATCCGTAGCCGAGGCAGGGCAAACTGTAAAAAATGCAGAAGAAGCTAAAGAAGCAGGCAAAGACAGGGCAGCACTTTTGTTGTTTAAAAATGGGGAAAGTGAACATTTTGCAGCTCCCCTTAATATTGTTGAACGTATTGAAAGAATAAAGACTTCAAGTATTGAACAGCTTGGTGACAGAAAAGTTGTACAATACAGAGGAGGTGCCTTGCCTCTGTATGAATTGTCACAGGTTTCTGATTTTACTGAACTGCCTGAAAAAGAGCAGCAGGAAGTCATTGTCTTTAAAATAAAAGATAGAGAGCTCGGCCTTATGGTAACACCGCCTGTGGATGCCCTTGAAGTGACTCTTGATGTGGATGAAGGCACTTTAAAACAACCTGCCATCAGCGGTTCAATGATCATCAATGAACACACAACTCTTCTTGTTGATATTTTTGAAATGGTGAAAATATTAAACCCTGACTGGTTTAAAGAGGAGATCAAGGTTGCAGAAAACATGGCAAAATCAGGTAAAAAGACCCTGTTATTTGCCGAAGATTCTGCATTTTTTAGAAACCAGGTAAAAACCTTTATGGAAGATGATGGTTTTACTGTGCTTGAAGCTGAGGATGGTCGCATTGCCTGGGAACTTTTAAAGGAGAGGGTAGATAATATTGACCTTGTTGTGACTGACCTTGAAATGCCTAATATGGACGGGTTTGAATTGACACAAAAAATTAAGGCAGATCCCAAGTACTCTCATCTTGATGTCATAGCGCTGACATCCCTTGCAAGTGAAGCTCACATAGAAAAAGGCAAAAAAGTAGGTATTGATGAGTATGAGATAAAACTTGACAGAGAAAGACTGATGAAAGTAATCAGAAAATATCTCAATTTAACTAAATAACTGCTTAATCTAAAAGGAGATAAAAATGGCAGAGACAGCAACTACAATTTCTTCCGGTGACCTGGAATTCTCAACTTTCTATGTTGGTGGCGCCCTTTGTGGAATTAATATCCTTAATATACAAGAGATCAATAAACATTTTGATATCACGCAGGTCCCCCAGTCTTCTGACTATGTTAAAGGTATTTTAAACTTAAGGGGAAGAATTGTAACCATTATTGATCTTGGTAAAAAACTAGGGCTGGAACCCATTAATAAAAATCAGGATAATAGAAATATTATTGTTAATTCTGAAGATGAACATATTGGGCTTCTTGTTGACTCTATCAGTGATGTTGCCATTGCCAAGAAAGAAGATATTGAACCTGCTCCATCCAATATTGGCAGCATTAAAGGAAAATATTTCCAGGGTGTTTTAAAAACTGAGACACAGCTTATTGGTATTCTTGATATTGATGAGGTATTAAAAGAATAATGGATAATTTAAAAGCAATCGTTGTTGATGATACAATTGTTTATCGCAAAATAGTAAGTGATGTTCTAAAAGAGATACCAGGTGTTGAAGTAGTTGCTGCTGCACACAATGGAAAAGTTGCTTTGTCTAAAATTGCTACACTTAAACCTGATTTTATTACCCTTGATATTGAAATGCCCGAAGTAAATGGTATAGAAGTGCTGCAAGCATTACATGGCCAAGCTGACGCGCCTGTGTCAATCATGTTGTCTACCCTGACCCATGAGGGCGGTGCAATGACCATGAAAGCTTTGGAACTCGGTGCCTTTGATTTCGTGCCCAAGCCGGATCAGGGTACAATGGCTGAAAATATGGAAAAAGTTAAAAAAGCCATTTTACCCATAGTTGATGCTCTTAAAAGGCAGAAAAGAACAAAGTTTCAATTCAGATCTCAATTAGATGGGAAAAGCATATCAAAATTCCAGCCGCAAAAAGCTGCTGTGACCAGACCTTCTATAACTCAACTCAAAAGAACCATCCGCAAATCAAAATCAGAAATTATTGGGATTGGAATTTCCACGGGTGGACCCAATGCATTAACCAAAATGATTCCCATGCTGCCGGCAGAGCTTAATGTACCTGTCTTAATTGTACAGCATATGCCGCCAATGTTCACAGCATCACTTGCAAAAAGTCTTGACAGCAAATCAGAGCTTGAAGTCAAAGAAGCTGCAAATGGTGATATTTTGGAACCTGGCAGGGTATTAATTGCACCAGGGGGAAAGCAGATGAAAATTGTTGCAGGGGCCGATGGCATATCAAGGAAAATCAAAATTACTGATGACCCTCCTGAAAATTCCTGTAAACCGTCTGTGGATTATCTGTTTAGATCAATTGCCCAACACTACGTTGGCAGGGCAACAGGAGTCATTATGACAGGGATGGGATCAGATGGCTCAAAGGGTCTTGTTCAAATGAAAAAAAATGGCAGTACTATCATTGCCCAGAACGAAGAGACATGTACAGTTTACGGAATGCCAAAAGAACCAGCTGAATCCGGTACTGCTGATATTATCGTCCCACTGGAAAAAATTGCCCAGGAAATTGTTAAAACTGTAAGTTTATGAAAACTCTTTTATTGATATCAAGATAATTTATGGCAACAACTAAGGTTACACCGGATGAGTTTAAAAATTTTTCAAAGTATATTCTTGATATATCTGGAATAGCTCTTAGTGCCGGCAAAGAGTACCTTTTGGAAACCAGGCTTAACCCTTTAATCAACAAATATGGATGTTCATCCTATTCACAACTGCAGCAAAAGTCAAAATTGGATTTTAAAAAAACCATTGAAAATGAGATCATTGATGCCATTTCAACCAATGAAACATATTTTTTCAGAGACAAATCCCCATTTGAACTATTAAAAAATAAAATACTGCCGGATCTCATTGATAAACGTTTAAAAAAAAATCCAACCTTAAAACCTTCAATAAAATTATGGAGCGCTGCCAATTCGACTGGTCAGGAAATCTACAGTATTGCCATGATCATGTTGGAAATGGGAATAACACCTGATAAATACAATATCAAGCTTTTTGGAACTGATATCTCCGATGCTGCCATTGCCAAGGCAAGTTATGGCCTGTATAATAAATTTGAGATTGCCCGGGGGCTTGATCTGACGCGCAGGAATAATTTTTTTAATGAACAAGATGATGAATATTATAAGATAAAAGACCGGGTAAGGGCCATGGCTCAATTTAGAAAAATGAATCTCATGAAACCATTTATGGGCCTTGGTAAATTTGATATTATCCTATGCAGAAATGTTATGATTTATTTTACCAGTGAAGATCGCAAAAAAATCTATCAAAATATTGCAAAAGTTCTGGAACCAGATGGATATCTGCTCATTGGCTCAACTGAATCACTTGCAAACGATATTGATCTTTTTTCATCACAAAAATATCTTAACTCGATTTTTTATCAATTTAAGCAGAGTGAGATTTAAGTAAATAGGCAATTTGTAATTTCAAGTAACAAGGATTGACAATGGCTGGAATTAATACAAAAGAATTTATTGGTGAATTGATTTTTTGTTTAAAAGAAGAGGATATTGTAAAGGCAAAAGCTTTACTTCAATTTGCTTCTGATTCAAACACAGATGCTGTTGTCCAGCGAAAAGCTCTCATTGAAATTGCCAAGGCTTCCGAAAAAATAGCTTTTCCTCTGCTTGAGTATTTAACCAGGATTCAAATATCAGATAAAAAAGTCAGAAAGTATTTATATGAGCTTATTCTCGATAAGGCGTATGGGAATACTGAACTTGTAATAAAATATATAACCCAGAATGAAAATAAAGCCAGGCTTCTGTTCCTAAAAGCTGCCGGTGATCTGCTTTTAACTGAAACCGCCCCTGTTCTACAAGAAATTATTGCAAATGAAAAAGATAAAAATATTCTTCTTGAAGCCATTACATCCCTTGGCAAACTAAGACTTTTAGAATCCTTAGAGATCTTTACTACCATGGCAAATCAGGAAGATGAAGACCTCAAACAGGCTGCCATATTTGCCATAGCTGAAATCAGCGGGAATGATGCTGTTGATCAATTAATGGAATTTATTGGTGAAGATGAACTTACCAATAAATTTGCTGTTGAAGCCCTTGCTGACATCCAGGATTTATATGCTCTGGATAAATTAACATCTCTCCTCTCCTCCAAGATTACCATTGCAAGAGATACTGCAATTGATCAATTGATGAAGCTTGGCAATAAAGCTACTCCAATTTTAACAAAAGCATTTAAAAATGCCGATGCAGATTGTCTTGTACATCTTGTAACCACTCTGGGATATATTGGTGACCCTTCTGCTGTTGCTCCGATTCTTGATATTATCAATACCCAGCCCAAAGATGCCAATATTAGACAGGCTATTTATGAAGCATTGGAGCGTATTCCTTCTCCTAAAACAGCCATTGCTCTTGTTCATGGATTGCAGGACCCTGTTGAATCTGTTCGCATGAGTGCTGCAAGAGCCATTGATCAAAATCTTTCAAAAACTTTGGTTGCAGGTCTTAGAAATGTTGTAAGGGAAGGGTCTGCTGATTCTAAAAATGCAGTTGAAGCATTGATAGATTCAGAAGCCAGTAATATTTTTAATTTTCTTGCTGAAGAGGAATCCTTTTTAGAACTTGCTAAAACACATATAACTGACAAAGCTGATTCAGCCACAAGAAAAGCATTTTTAAAACAGATGAACACTATTGGTCAAAAAGAGTTTGCCAGTAATATTGCCAAAAAAACATTGGAAGATAAAGAACCTTCACACAAAAAAACACAAATTTTTGTCGTTGATGATTCAAAAATGATGCTCAAACTCTATACAAATAAATTAACAAACCTTGGATTTAAACCAGTCACCTTTGACCGCCCTGAAGATGCAATACCTCAAATACTTGAAAAAAAACCTGATCTTGTGATCACTGATCTTAATATGCCAAATATAAGCGGGCTTGAACTTACCCGTGAAGTAAGAAAAAAATATACAAGACAGGATATACCCATTTTAATGATTACAACCCAAAGTGATTTTGTAGAAAAAAAAGATGGAGATATTGATATCAATGATTCTGTGCTGACAAAATCAGGAATTAACCATATCCTTCACAAACCTTTTACAGATGAAGATTTTAAAAAATCCATAGAAAGTTTTATCAATGATTAGAAAAGCTGTACTTGATGATGTAAATGCCATCCATGCTCTGCTTGCGCTTTACAGCAAAAAAGGTGAACTGCTGGCAAGGCCACTTAGCAAATTATATGACCATTTAAGAGATTTCTGGGTGTTTGAAGATTCTGAACAAAAAAAACCTGGGAAAAATAAAATAGTAGGCTGCTGTGCCCTGCAATTTTGCTGGGAAGATCTTGCTGAAATTAGATCCCTTGCAGTTGACCCTGATTTCACAGGAAAAGGCATAGGTTCCATACTCACAGAGAGGTCAATTCAAGAGGCAGTATATTTTAATATAAAAAATATTTTTACACTGACATACCGGCCGGATTTTTTCAGGCGCTTTGATTTTAAAGTCATTGATAAAAATGATCTCCCCATAAAGATATGGGCAGACTGTATAGGCTGTGTCAGCTTTCCCAACTGCGATGAGATCGCCTTGCTTAGAAAATTATAGATATACCATTTTATGGGGAATTGGTGGATATTTTAATACTGACGGCTTGGGCAAAATATACTCTTCTGAAACACTGAGCCAGTTTGTATCAGGTCTCAGTTCTCTTAGTTTTCTATCTGCCGGGGGTAATGCATGGCTGGTATAATTATATCTGACATCTAAAATACATACAAAGTTTTTCTTGTTTCTTGCGATAACATAATTTTTTGTAAAACTGTTCTGGGTTATGTTTATATATTCAGCCAGTTTTTTCACTTCTTTGCCATTTAATTGAACAAGAACAGATTTGGAGACTCCTTTTTCATCTATTTTTAAAAGATTTCGAGATTCACTGGAGGCAACATAAATGGTTGTGATTCCAGGCATCTGCTTAAAATATTGTGCTGCGACTATGGCAGCGGTTCTCCGTCCTCCTGCCATGATTGGAACTCCATGGTATTCGAAAAATTTTTTCTGGAAATCTTCAGCATATTTTTCTCCTTTTTCATAAAGGTCTTTTGAGATATATCTTAAATCTATGGCAAGATCCTCTGCAGCCTGGGAGATTGGCCAGTCAACCCGCACATGGAAATGGGTTAACGCATATCTCACCTTGCTCTGCTGGTTCCTTTGAATGAGCAAAGCATAATCAATGGGAAGCAAAGATCTTAATAGTGAAAAAAAATTACTGGTTTCAAAAAATTTCAGGTCCCTGTTAAAATTTTCCACATCTGGAAAATATTTATGTCGCAGCAGATTATGCTTTGTTGTTTTATTGGCATCAAAATATCGGATATATTTTTTATGTTTTTTATCAATAAAATCTTCTGAAAAAATAATTAAAAAGGAATTTTGTGCATCAAATTCAATGGATGGAATTCGTGCCCTTGGTTTAAGTTCCCGCAGTTCCACAAATGGATATGGTGTGCGAAGTCTAAGAAAATTATTATACGAGCCAATAAGGGAGTATCCAAGGACAAATTGATCCAACTCATCGCGCAATACTTCATAATATGATCTTCTAAGTTGTTGTTCCCGGCTTAAACAATTTCTGTGCACACAGGACATGGCCATTTCCTCCTATTGCAAGGCAAGTACTCCAGGTAATTGTTTGCCTTCCATTAAATGTAAAAAAGCTCCCCCACCCGTTGAAATATAACTTATTTTATTGGTGACATTACAGAGTTTAGCAGCAAGTACAGTATCTCCACCCCCAACAATTGAAAAAGCAGAAGAGTCTGCAATTGCTTGGGATATAATTTTTGTTCCAGACATAAATTTTTCCATCTCAAAGACACCCATGGGACCATTCCATACTATGGTTTTGGCATTTTTAATGGCCTGGGCAAATACTTGAGCTGTTTTTTGACCAATATCCAGGGCCATCCAATTGTCTGGAATGTCATCTAATGCAACCTCTTTGACCCTGGCATTTTTATCAAATTTATCTGCACATACCAGATCAATGGGCAGTAAAAGTTCAACCTGGTTTTCCTTTGCTTTTTTAATTATCTCCAGGGCTTTTTGTAAAAGGTCTTTCTCAATAATAGATCCCTTGGTGTCACAGCCCTGACTTTTTAAAAATGTATTTGCCATGGCACCACCAATGATCAGTTTATCAACAAATTTGAGCATATTCTCAAGGGCTGCAAGTTTGCTGGATACTTTAGCTCCACCAATTACTGCCACAAGAGGTTTTTTGGGATTTTCAACAGAATCGTAATATGATTGAATCTCTTTTTCAAGTAAAAACCCAGCTGCAGATTCAGGTGCAAATTTCACAATACCTGTAACAGAAGCCTGGTCCCTGTGGGAAACAGCAAAGGCATTATTTACATAAACATCACAAAGATCTGCAAGCTGTTGTGAAAACTTTTCATCATTACTTTTTTCTTGATTATGGAATCTAAGGTTTTCAAGAAGAAGAATCTGACCATCTTCTAATTGATTGACCATCTGGGAAACTTTTTCACCGATACAGTCATTGGCAAACAGCACTTTTTTTTTCAATAATTGAGACAATCTTTGACTCACAGGAGCCAGGCTTAATTTTGGATCCTTTTTACCATTTGGCCTGCCAAGGTGGGAAGCAAGAATAATTTTTGCATTTTGTTTCAGAAGATATTGGATAAGATCCAGAGTTGCCAGGATTCTGTTATCATCTGTAATATTTAAATTGTCATCAAAAGGCACATTATAGTCCACCCTTACAAACACTCTTTTTGATTTTACATCAATATTTTTTACAGATTTCATAATATCACCCTTTTAAATTAATATAGATAACCCGTTCCAGAATGTTTACCTTACTATAGCAGATATTACATTATACTATTTTATTTAAGTTTCTTTTTATATACCTGTTTTTTTCTTGACCAGCGTTCCAAAAAACCTATGGCACCAGATTCTGTTCCCCTTTCAATTATCTCCTCTTCGAGTGTTGTACCATTTTTTGTGGTCATGGCATATTCAAGACATTGTGTTTTAACAGGGCAGAAGTTAAAACAATAATCCGGGGTCTGTCTTAATCCCAAAGCTGTCATGGGAAAAACTTTATCAAGAATCCCAAAGCAGTCAGGTTTGTCATTTTTGAAGTTTTTCTGATTATCTGCATTCATGTGGTTTTCTGGCCTTCCTGGAATTGCATATTAAATTGGGAGATCAAACCATGGGCTGCAAAGCTGTAAAAACCTTCATTCCCTATAATCATATGCTCATGCACGACAATTCCAACATATTTTAAGGCAAACAGCAAATCCTTTGTGATTTTTATATCGCTTTTTGAAGGTTTGATATCTCCTGAAGGATGATTGTGAGCAAAAATCATGGCTGCTGCATTATATTGTAATGCTTTTTTGATAACTTCTCTTGGATATACCGAGCTTGTTGTCAATGTTCCTGTAAAAAGGATTCTGGATGCCAAAACCCTGTTTTTGGCATCCAGGAAGATTCCTGTAAATACTTCTTTGGTTTTGTGTCCAATTAATTGATTAAGATATTGTTGTAAGTCCTCTGGGTTTTGAACCACATCTTTAGAGATGATTTTATTTTCAAGATACCTGTCAGACACCTGCTTGATTAATTTAATACCAAATGAATTTGCAGGGCCTACTCCTTTTATTCGGCACAATGCACTGCTGTCTGCCTCAAAAACCCCCTGAAGTGTCTTAAATTGTTTTAAAAGCAGTTTCGCGCTCTCTTTGCAATCCTTTCTTGGGGTATTTAAAGAGAGCAGCAGTTCTATGACTTCATAATCATGAAATCCCCTAAGGCCGCCCTGTAAAAATTTTTCACGCAGCCTTTTTCTATGTCCTTCTCCCTTGTTACTCCGTGGATTCTGAGGGCTCTCCATTCAGGTTGTCTCCATCCTGATCGTCTTTGTTTTGATTGTCATTGTCCTGATTACTATTATCCGGGCTGCTGTCTTCATCAGGATTGTTATCGTCATCACCATCAGGGTTGTTATCATTATCTTCTTTTGGTTTTTCTTCCTCTTCAGGAAGTCTTGCTATGCCAATTAGTTTTTCTCCGGAGGAGAGATTTATAAGTTTAACACCCTGGGTGTTTCTACTTATAATATTAACTCCCTGCATGGTTGTTCGAATCAGTTTTCCCTTATCTGTCACCATCATGATTTCATCTTTATCATCCACAAGGATCAAGGAAACCATCTTGCCATTTCGCTTTGAAGTTTTAATGGAAAAAACACCCTTGCCGCCACGGTTCTGGACCCTGTATTCTTCAACATTGGAACGTTTACCAAAACCATTTTCAGTAACAGTAAGCAGAGTTGCTTCGGATCCAAGCACTTCCATTCCAACAACCCTTGAATCAGAATCAATTCTCATTCCGCGTACACCCATGGAACCCCTTGCCGTAGCTCTGATATTTTTTTCATGGAAACGAATTACCTTGCCTCCTTCAGATCCAAGGAAAACAGTCATGTTGCCATCTGTAATCCTTGCAGCAATCAATTCGTCGCCTTCGGCAAGTTTAACACCAATAAGGCCTACAGACCTTGCCCTTGAATATGCCATAAGGTCAGTTTTTTTGACTCTTCCTTTTTTTGTGGCCATGACAACATATTTATCTTCCACAAACTCATCAACTGTTAATACTGTGGCAAGTTTTTCCCCGTCATCAAGCTTGAGCAGGTTGACAATTGCCTGGCCAAGGCTTGAACGTCCAGCCATGGGCAGTTCATATACTTTTAACTGGTAAACCTTTCCGAAATTGGTAATAAACAGAAAAGTTGCATGGGTGGATGCCACAAAAAGATGCTCAACAAAATCATCAGACTTTGTACCCATGGCTTTTTTGCCTTTACCACCCCTGTGCTGGCTTGAATATAGTGTAATAGGGTTTCTTTTGATATAGCCACTTCTTGTGATTGTGACAACCATGTCTTCCTGGGTTATCAAATCTTCAATACTTATGGTAGCAGTACTTTCAACAATTTTTGTCCGTCTTGCATCACCAAATTCTTCATCAAGCTCAGAGAGTTCATCTTTGATCAAACCTCTAACCACTTCATCACTTGCAAGAATTTCATTATACCAGGCAATATCCTTTAAAAGAGATTCATATTCAGTAATGATTCTTTCTCTTTCAAGCCCTGTAAGCCTTTGCAGACGCATATCAAGTATTGCCTGGGCCTGGATAGAAGTCAGGGTAAACTTGGCTATCAATCCATTTCTTGCCTCTTCAGGTGATTTTGATGCCCGGATCAAGGCAACTACTTCATCAAGGTTATCTAAAGCTATTTTAAGCCCTTCGAGAATATGTGCTCTCTCTTGGGCTTTTCTCAGTTCAAATTTTGTTCTCCTGACAATTACATTTCTTCTATGATCAATAAAATGATTCAAGATTTCTTTGATGGTCAAAAGCTGCGGCCTGTTATTAACAACAGCAAGGAAAATAATACCAAAGCTTGTCTGCATATTGGTATGCTTGTAAAGCTGATTAATTACAACTTCTGGAATCTGACCCCTTTTGAGCCCTATTGCCATTCTCATACCGTCACGGTCAGATTCATCCCTGACAAATGATGCGCCGGTAATCACCTTGTCCCGCATGAGCTCGGCAATTTTTTCAACAACTTTTGCCTTGTTGACCTGGTAGGGAAGTTCGGTGACAATAATAGTTTCTTTATTGTTCTTTTTATTTTCCTCCACTTCCACCTTTGCTCTAAGGATGATAATACCGCGGCCTGAATGATAGGCTTCATGGATTCCCTTGGTACCGTATATATGACCATATGTTGGAAAATCAGGTCCTGGAATATATTCCATCAACTCGTCAATGGTTATTAAAGGATTATCAATAAGCTGCTCTAAGCCTGCAATCACTTCCTTGATATTATGGGGTGGGATATTGGTTGTCATGCCAACGGCAATGCCCGAAGATCCATTTACAAGCAGTGCTGGAAATTTTGTGGGCAAAACAGATGGTTCTTCAAGGGTTTCATCATAATTTGGGATAAAATCAACTGTATCTTTTTCAAGATCCACCAGCATCTGATGGGCAATCTTCTTCATCCTGATTTCCGTGTATCTCATTGCAGCAGGAGAATCACCATCCACAGATCCAAAGTTGCCCTGACCATCCACAAGGGTATATCTTAAAGAAAAATTCTGTGCCATCCTGACAATGGTGTCATAAATAGCTGCATCACCATGGGGATGATATTTACCCATAACATCACCAACAATGCGTGCAGATTTTTTATAGGATTTATTCCAGTCATTTCTGGCCTGCTGCATGGCATAAAGCGAACGTCTGTGAACCGGTTTCAATCCATCACGAACATCGGGCAGAGCCCTTCCTATTATGACGCTCATGGCATATTCCAGATAGGATTGTTTCATCTCTTTTTCAATGCTGGTCACATTATTGTCTTTATTTATAATCAACTTTATATCTCCAAATTATTTTTTGAGACCTTTGAATATTGTCTCTTTTTATAAAAAAATTAATTAAATTTTATTACTCTTTAATAGTTTTCCCAGGTTCCACCATAAACTGAAAACTTGAAAAATATATATCTGCCAGAGTTAAAAACCCCGTGGCAATCAAAGGCCCGTAGATAATGCCAAGAAGACCATAGGTTTTAAGTCCTCCTATGATTGCAAAAAATACAACCAGAGGATGCATACTTACCCTGTCTCCAACAACCTTTGGTTTGAAAATATATTCAATTCCCCAGGAAAGCACAGCATAAAACACAAGGACAAAGACTCCTGCTGCAACCTTTGCCTTGAGCATTAAAATTGCTGCTGTGGGAATTAATACAATTCCGATGCCGACAATGGGCAAAAAAGCCAAGAAGCCCATAATAACACCCCATAAAAATGGGGAGTTCATTCCTAATCCCATGAAAACCAAACCACCTGCCACACCCTGAATCAAACCTCCAAGACCATTGCCAATCAGGACAGCACCTGCCATATCTTTAAATTTTTCAAATAATTTTGCATCGTGCTCATCTGACAAAGGTGACAGGTCATACATATATTTTATGAGTTTATCACCATCCAAGAGCAGATAAAATACCACAATAAGCATCAAACAAAAATATAATACAATATTAAAGACATTGGATGTTATAAATCTTGCCTGCTCAAACAGAGAAAATCCCACAAATTTACCAAGTTCAGAAATGGGGTTGATCAACTCATCCCAGGTCACTGTTTTTTCAATGCCTGCTCTTATTAAAAGCTCGTTAAACCGTTCAAGGGCCTTGGTATTTTCCAGCAGATCTTTTAATTGATTGGAAAAGACTGCATCTTTTGCCATCACATAAAGATTAAAGGCCTCTTTGGATAAGATGCCCACAAAAAATACAACTGGAATCAAAACAACAAAAAAGATCAGAACACAGGTAAGAACAGAAGCAAACTGGGGAGTCATTTTTTTCTGGAAAAAATGAAAAATTGAATTAAAGATACCTGTGGAGACTATTCCAAGGATGATAATGGAGAAAAAAGGAGCAATGAGATTGCCTGCAAGCCCGATTGCAATGCAGAACAAAACAAGAAAAAATACAAACACAGCTCTCTGGGAAATATTTTGCTCCAAGGTTTCACCATTAGTTATGAGTTTCTGAGGATTGAGTTATGAGATATGAGGTTTGAGGTCTTCTCATATCTCACATCCCATATCTCATACCTAATTGCGTATAATACCCAGAGCGGCAATAATAAGAAGTACTTCAAATATACCAACTTGAACATAACTTCCAAAAAAATGATAAACAATGCCTCCACCCACAATTGCAGGGACTGCAGTATAGATTAATATGCCAAGTTTTCTGGGGATATCCATAATAAAAACACCTCTTTATATATATTATCTTTAATATCTAAAAACCTGAAGTTTTTTACCATTTTAATGCCTTTAAGTAAAGGAAAAATCTTTATCTTTCTATGATCATTGCCATACCCATGCCACCACCGATACACATGGAAATAAGGCCTGTAGAATAGGATTTTCTCTTCATCTGGTTGATGGCAGTAACCATCTGTCTTGCACCAGTGCATCCTATTGGATGGCCAATGGAAACACCAGATCCGAGTTCATTGGGTTTTTCTACATCAATATTGAGTTCTCGCATGCAACCGATTGCCTGGGCAGCAAAGGCTTCGTTTAATTCAATCATATCTATATCATCAATGGTCATGCCTGTTTGTTTTAATACTTTTCTCACTGCCGGCACAGGACCTAAACCCATATAAGCTGGATCAAGTCCACCCGAGGAAAAGGCTTTTATTGTTGCAAGTTTTTCAAGACCAAGCTCATCTGCTTTTTCTTGGGTCATCAAAAGAACTGCTGCTGCGGCATCATTGATTCCAGAAGCATTGCCTGCTGTAACACTCCCGTCTTTTTTAAATACAGGCCTTAATTTTGCCATTTTTTCCACACTTGTTTCCATGGGGCGTTCATCTTTATCAACAATGGTGTCACCCCTACGAGATTTAATAACGATAGGTACTATTTCCTTTGCAAATGTGCCGTCATTTACAGCTGCAAATGCTCTTTGATGGCTTAATGCAGCAAGCTGGTCCTGCTCTTCCCTTGTAATACCATATTTTTCCACAATATTTTCAGCAGTAAGTCCCATGTGGTATCCGTAAAAAATTTCATATAATCCATCATATACCATCAAGTCATGGACAGGACCTACTCCTGTAAGTTCCATTCTATGTCCCCATCTTGCCTTGGTCAATGCCATGGGTGCATTACTCATGCTTTCCTGGCCGCCTGCAAGGATGACCTCTGCACTGCCCGTCATAATAGCCTGGGCACCAAGAGCTATTGCCTTTAGCCCGGAACCGCATATTTTATTTATTGTAAAACCAGCACTCTGCCGTGAAATACCTGCTGCAATCATTGCCTGTCTTGCTGTATTCTGGCCCTGTCCTGCCTGGAGAACATTACCCATGATAACTTCATCAATAAATACAGGATTTAAAGAGTCATCATAATCATATCCTTTTTTCTCAAGGTCAATCATGCCCTGGTCTTTTAGAGTATCAGGAGAAAACTCATTTTCAGATGCATCCACAGCAGGTCTTAATCCTGCTCTTTTAAGAACATCTTTCATGACATAGGTACCAAGTTCAACCACTGGCACACTTTTTAAGGAACCTCCAAAAGATCCAACCGGTGTTCTGCTTCCGCTTACAATAACAACATCTTTCATTATAACGCCTCCATAAATATTAATTTTTAGTTTTGAATTCTTATTTTCAACTATCACATTTCAGCTATATTATAACTAATATCAAACAGATGAATAAAATACAAGTTTTTATAGCCTGGGTATATGCAAAGAGCAACTTTACATAAGGTGTTCCAAAATTGTAGGCCCATGACCAATGGATAGTCTTTTATACCTGGTATTTTGGACCAAGCTATTTCATATTTTTTAGAATTGATTTGGTAATTGTTCGAGCATGCTTGTTCAGCAGAACAAGGTGATTGCCTGGGTTCCCTTTTTCTAAATATAGGGGTTCCAGTAATTCCCACACGGTATCTCCCGTGGCCACATTATACATAATGGCACTCTCTACAGAGGCATGGTCTGGGCGGAAAGTCATTGGTGCTGCGTTTAGAAATTCACCAAGCACAACCTGAAGGCAGTAGTCTGTATTCAGACTTTTCGCCTCTTTCAGTACTTTGTCCTTTGCAGCTATTTCTGTGGCCCCAAACGCATTGCTGTCTGTTGTTACCACTTTAAACGGCGTGTTGAGGAAATTTTGCCTTAGATGTTCTTGAAAAATTTTTCCACTCCCAACTCCCTTTGGATGGGGTATTCCCTTTTGCACGAGATCACGAGGTGGCAGCAACAGAATTTGCCCGGAAGAGTAATGGCTTGATTTCACCGATATAGAGGCACAGCCACTACATAATGCTAAAGCCACCAACATAACCACGGCTATCCTGTAAATGTCTTTAGTTTTACTTTTTTCTCT
>CAZYDL010000006.1:20342-24930 GCA_964646305.1 uncultured Desulfobacula sp.
GCTTGTCCCAATGCAATTGTTTGTGGACAGCCCTTTCCATGTTTGTCCAGATCAACAAGTCATTAATCAGTGAGACAAGCGGCAGACATTAAGGCAAAGGGCGTTTCAACAGCCATAAATAAATGGCAAGTAATATAAAAAACCAGACAA
Source organism: uncultured Desulfobacula sp. (assembly GCA_964646305.1). Lineage (GTDB taxonomy): Bacteria > Desulfobacterota > Desulfobacteria > Desulfobacterales > Desulfobacteraceae > Desulfobacula. The sequence continues at coordinate 20,493 of CAZYDL010000006.1, forward strand.
TAAAAGTGATGGGAAACCAGGAAAAGGTTTCCATAAAAACTATATTGTCAGCTCCGTCCAAAGCAATGCCCTGTTTTTTGACTTTCAGCAAAAGTGCGTAGAGCACACCCAGTATCCCATAGGAGATATTATATGCAAGACCTTTAAAACTTAAAATTGTTGCTCTTTGATCAGATGCTGCCTCCTTATTGATATAAAAACTTACAAAAAAACCAGTGAAATACATTGCGCTGAAGGTTATTAAGGCAGGAAATAAGCCTGTATATGTCCAGAAAAAACTCATTCCAATAAGACCTGTTATGGTTAGAAACGCTGTAATAAAAAGAGCATATTGAGGTGAGCGGTTTTCTGCAATTTTTTTTGCAATTTTTGGAATCACAAGGCCAAACATGGCAACAAGAGACCCAATGATGCCAAAACTTGATTCAGGCAGATCAATCATTCTATAATATTGACTTGCAAGGGTGATGACCATTCTGATGATACCATCAAACAACATGCCAAAAAGTATGATAGTAAGAGCAAAGGGGGTTTTTACAATCCAGAGACCTGCCTTGAGTGTCAGGCCAAAAGCCTGTCTGATCTGATTTTTTTCTTTACCGGATGAACTTAAATCAGAATCAGGCTCCTCCATTCTCAGGGTTGTTATAAATGCACAGATTGCAAGAATAAAGGTAAGGTATAGAGGGAATCGCATGGTGGTTTCTTGTGAAAAAGTCATGGGAAAGCCCAGAAAACCAGTGATTTTTTCAAGCATATCCGGGTCATAAATTGCAGCTCCCACACTCATGGCAACAATAAAGCCAATGGATTGAAACCTCATCAAAATTTCCAATACCTGACCCCATTGGTCAGGAGCTGATTCAGGCGTAAGGGAGTCATAGGCAATAGCTTCATCCGCTCCACTGGCTGCAGCTTCTGCAAGGCCGCTCAAAATACGGTTGACCATGAAAACCATAAAAATAATAGTGGGGTCAAATTTAGGAACAAAACTTATAATACCAACCTCAATCATCATGATAAAACTTGCAAAAACCAATAATTTTTTTCTTCCAACAATATCAGCCAGCGCTCCGGAAGGAACTTCTGCAAGAACAATTGTGGCCGCCCACACAGCATTTAGCATGGAAAACTGGGCAATGGTAAGTCCAAAATCAAGGAACAGGATGGTAAATACAGGATAATAGAATCTTGAATTAAAAAAGACTTTAAAGGCAATAAACAGACGGACATTTGGAATCAAAAATGGTGAACTCATGTGATTTCCTGTGCTTTTCATATTTTTTAAATTGGTTTGGACTCTAACATGCCTATTTAAAAAATATAAGCGCATTTTAAAATAAATAAGACCAGATCATAAAAACAATCATGGGGTGATAAAGTTGACAAATAGAGTATTTTAGGAGACACTTGCAAAAATTTTGGTTTTGAAAAAAGGACTTGTTTTAAATGGAACGAAAAGTTGTTGTTGCGGGCTGGGGCCAGATCACACAGCCAAAGAAATTGAACAAAGCTGCCAAAGATCCAATGGGATTGATGACATATGCGTCTATAAAAGCTTCTGAAACAATGACCTCCAAAAAGATATTGGAGGACCTTGATGGGATTATGGTTGTCAGGATAGTAAGCCGTCATTACAGCTCTCCTGCAAAACAGCTTGCTCAAAACTTGAAAGCCTCACCAAAATTCACCCATGTTTCAGGAATCGGAGGAAATTCTCCCCAGATGCTGATCAACAGGGCAGCCGGCATGATTGCCCGCAATGAACTTGATTCTGTCCTCATAGTAGGTGCTGAAACCTATGTTCAAAGGGATACAAATTTAAAAACAATTGAAAATGCCCTGTTTAAAGGAGTTCCAAAAGATTATGAGGGTGATGACCTCAAGGGATCGACATTTTTGGAAAATGCACATGGGATTAAACACCCCATGCAGGGATTCCCTCTTTTTGAGACTGCTTTATGGGCAGAGTCCGGCCTTGATTTTAAAACATATATGATGAAAACAGGTAAAATGTGGTCTGAATTCAGCAAGATTGCAGCAACAAATCCCCATGCCTGGTCAAGAGATATAAAAACTGCAAAAGAAATTATCACTCTCAGTAAGACCAACAGACCTGTGGCCTTTCCATATGCTAAGTACATGAATTCATTTGTCATGGTTGATCAGGGTGCAGCTGTTATATTGATGTCAGAAGAAAAAGCAAAACAATATTCGTCAAAGGCCAGACAGAGTGTATATTTTCTTGGGGGAGGCTATGCAGAAGACAGGCAGCGGTTTATGGTTGAAAAATCAGGTTTTACATCTAGTGCTCCTTTAAAATCAGCTGTTCTAAAAGCTTTGACAAGGTCCTGCATCCCTTTGAAAGATATAGATTGTTTTGACCTCTATTCATGTTTTCCCAGTGCTGTTTCCATTGCAAAAAAAATGATTGGAATTCAGGATAATGACCCAAGACCGCTCACCTTGACAGGGGGACTTGGCTTTTTTGGAGGGCCGGGAAATAATTACAGCCTTCACTCCGTGGCAACTCTTGCTGAAAAGATTTCAACGGGAGAAAGATCAAACGGTCTTATTACAGCTCTTGGCTGGTTTATGCATAAACATGCTGCCGGCATCTATGGCTCACAGCCCTCTGGGGGCGAATTGAAAAATTACGATATCATTGATCAAAAGGAGAGTCTTGTGGGAGATAATCCTATGAAAATAAGAGATCAGTATAATGGCAAAGGCATTATTGAAACCTATACCATTATCTATACCCGGGATCATGAACCCTCCATGGCAGTAATTTATGGAAGAACTCCTGATGGCTTCAGATTTATTGCAAGGGCACAAAACCATCCAGAGATTTTCAATCAGCTAACAAAAAAAAATATGGTGGGGCAAAAAGTGAATATAAGTTTCCACTCTTCAAATAAGATTAATATTGCTGATTTGATATAAATGCCACAACAGATCTGGTTAATAAAAAGGCAAGGCAGGCAAAGGACATTTCCGTGGAAATTAAGTGGCTTGGAACAGCAGGGTTCAGCATTAAAACAAAAGATCAGGTTTTCCTGATTGATCCTTATTTAACAAGAAATCATAAAGCTCGACCAAAACAGACCTTGAAAGCCTCTGATATTAAAAAGGCATCTCAAATTTTTATTTCCCATGGCCATTTTGACCACCTCCATGATATTCCTAAAATTGCCAGGGAAACCAAAGCTAAGGTCTATTGTTCTGATATTGCAGCTAGAACTCTAATAAATAGTGGTCTTGATAAAGATCAGGTGATAATTATAACCTCAAACAGATGGGAAAAAGAGTTTGATGGTTTTAAAGCACAGGCATTTTTCAGTGAACATGTAAAATTTGACAGGAAATTATTGCTGTCCACTCTTTTGAAAATCAATATTCGTATACCCAAATACCTGCCTCTATCTAAAAATTTTCCCTGCGGTCAGGTTTTAAGCTGGAGATTTTATGTTGAAGATAGAATGATACATTTTTTTGGAAGTGCAGGCTCTGCTGAAAAAGAACTCAAAAATTTGACTGATCAACCCATGGACCTACTTCTTGTGCCTTTGCAGGGGCATTCTGATATATGTAATATTGCAGCCAATTATGTGAAAATATTGAAGCCTGAAATTGTTATCCCCCATCACCAGGATGATTTTTATCCACCAATCTCAAGGCAGGTGGATATCCGGCCTTTTATAAACAAGGTAAAGTTCGAATGCCCGGATACATTAATAAAAACCATGCAGATTAATGAGACATTTAATGTGTAATTTAAGGTGGGATCAAACTCCGAGAAAATCTTTAACCCACTGATTGCAAGGAGTTTGGACAAGCTGCTTTGGGGTGCCCTGCTGTTCAATTCTTCCCTTGTTCATGATTATCACCCTGTTTCCTGCACTAAAGGCTTCTTTATGATCATGGGTCACAAAAATAGTTGTTATATTGAGTTTTGAAATAATATCAGTTAGCTGCTTTAAAAGATTTTTTCTCAATACCCTGTCAAGGGAGCTTAATGGTTCATCAAGCATTAAAAGGTCAGGGCGGGGAGCCAATGTCCTTGCAAGCGCCACTCTCTGGCGCTCTCCTCCTGAAAGGTCATCAACATTCCTTGTTTTGAAATCTGTAAGTCCTGTCATTAAAAGCACGTCCTGAACAGATGATTCAATCTCTGTTTTTTTCATCCCTTTCATCTTAAGGCCAAAGGCAATATTGTTAAAAACATTGAGGTGGGGAAAGAGGGCAAATTCCTGGAACATCATGCCAAAATTTCTTTTATGAACAGGGCAGTTATTCATAAGCCTGCCATTAAAAATAATACTGCCAGAATCTGGTTTTTCCAATCCTGCAATAAGTCTCAACAATGTTGTCTTGCCGCTTCCTGAAGGCCCAAGCACAGAGAGCTTTGTACCCTGCTGCAAGGTTAAATTAATAT
>CAZYDL010000006.1:24940-30505 GCA_964646305.1 uncultured Desulfobacula sp.
AATTAATATTTCGTAAAATAAGACTACCGTCATCATATTTTTTATTTATATTTTTAATGATAAGCTCTTTTTCCATTAAAAGCCCTCTGAACTTTCTATTCTGAAATTTTCAATTATAATAAATCCAATGGCAGTTGCAATCATCAATATAGTTGAAACTGCCATTGCCTGTCCATAATTTATTGCCCCTGGCTGACTTAAAAATCTGTAAATAGCAATGGGAATAGTTGGTGTCTCAGGCCTTGCTGTAAAAATAGTTGCACCAAACTCCCCAAGACTTATGGTAAAAGCAAAGATCGCACCTGCCACAAGACCCTTTGATATTAGCGGCAGATCAATATATCTCAATATTTTCAAGGGTGATGCCCCAAGCATGGAGGCTGCATCTGTCAAATTCTTTGGAATGGAGCGCAATGCCGGCAGAATCGATCTTAATACAAAGGGAAATCCCACCAGAGCATGGACAATGGGAATTAAAAAAATAGAAGTCCTTAAATTCAAAGGTGGTTTATCAAGAGTAATAATAATGCCAAACCCTAAGGTAACTGCCGAGGTTGACAGGGGAAGCATGAATATCGGGTCAAAAAACGTTGAGAGCTTATTTGAGATATTGCAATCAGCAAAGCGGATAAAAAAGGCAGCACAAAGGCCTGTTACAAGTGCTATTACAAGGGCAGTACCTGCAAACAAAAAAGAGTATTTAATGGCATGAAAAGGTGGAATATAAAATATTGAATCAGACGTGTTTTCAAAAAGGGCTTTATAATACAAAAATGTCCACTCTCCATTATGAGTTAATGATTTTATAACAAGCGCCAATAGAGGAAGAACGCACAGAGCTATGATAAAAGCTATGATAGTGGCAATTAGAATTTTTTCCCACCAGAGATCAGGTTTTTTAAGGTTTGTCTGCCGGGAATCAGGAGAAAACCTTGCTGCTTTTTTGGTAAACAGAGTATATATCCACATTAATGCAAAGGTGAAAACAATCTGGATTAAAGAGAGACTTGATGCAATTTGAAGATTAAACATATGTGCAGCCTGCCTGTAAATTTCCGCTTCAATGGTGGAGTATGAAGGACCGCCCAGGATAAGAATAATTCCAAAGCTTGAAAAGCAGAAAATAAATACCAGTATTGATGCTGCAAGTATGGCAGGTTTCAGCAAAGGCAGCGTTATGTTTAAAAATACCTGCAAAGGATTGGCTCCCAACACCATGGCAGCCTCTTTGATCTGCCCCTGAAGAGAAGCCCAGAACCCCGTAATTATCCTTAACATCACAGAAAAATTATAAAAAACATGGGCAAGAAGAATTAAAACCAGAGGGTTTTCAATGGTGAATCCAAAGAAACTGTTTTCCCCGAAACAGGCCTGGAATGCAGTTGCCACAACAATGGCAGGCAGAACAAATGGAATCGAAGCAAGAGTTTTAATTATTTTTTTACCCCTGAATGCATAATGAGACATGACAAAGGCACATGGTAGAGCAAAAACAAGGGTTAGCAAAGTTGAAAGCCCTGCCTGCCAGAAGGTAAACCATATAATTTTCATCATTCTTGGTGACAGGAATATCTGCTCCAGCAAAACAAAACCCAGTTTCTCCTGATTTAAAAGGGGGTTCAATAAAGGATCAAAAAAACTTTTTATAAAGATTCCGGAAAGGGGATAAAAATAAAAAATCAGGAAAAAACAGGCAGGAACTATTCCTGCCAAGGCATATGGATGAATATATTTTTTCATATTGTTTATGACCAAAATAAGTATGTTGTATCCATACTGCTGATCAGAGTATCTTTTCTGTCCACTCTCTGAGCCAGGCATCTCTCTTAGAATTAATCTGTTGAGAATCTAATTGTGCAGGTTTTTTAGTTATTCTGGCATGTTTTTGAAAAACTTCAGGCAATTTGGCTTCCTGATTTGCAGGGAAAACAAACATTTGCAGAGGGATATCTTCCTGAAAATCTTTTGATAAAATAAAATCCATGGTTTTTTTTGCAAGTTCCATATTTTTTGTGCCCTTTAAAATTCCTGCGAACTCAATCTGTCTGAATGCAGATCCATTTCCTATCACCACACCAGTGGGAGCTTGATCTAATTTGTTTTCACTGTAAAAAACTTCTGCAGCAGGGCTTGAAGCATAACTTACAACAATGGGTCTGTTTCCTTTGGAGGCTGCTGTAAATTTGCCCCAATATGCCTCTTTCCAGCCATTTGTAATAAGCACCTCATTGGTTTTAAGTTTTTGCCAATAATCAATATATCCATCTTCTCCAAACCTGCTGATGGTTGCAAGCAAAAATGCAAGACCAGGAGAAGATGTTGCAGGGTTTTCAACAACGCTTAATCCTTTATATTCGGGTTTAATTAAGTCTTCAAGCATGGCAGGAGGGGTTTTATTATTATTTTTAAACCACTTGATATCATAATTTAAACAGACATCACCAAAATCCACCGGGATAAGGGTATTTTTTGGATCAAGCTTGAATGCATTATCAACTGCATCAAGATGTAAAGGTGTGTAGGAAACAAACATATCCGCCTTTAAAGCCCTGCTTAAAAATGTATTATCCACTCCATAGAATATATCAGCAAAGGGATTGTTTTTTGAAAGGATTGCCTTATTTAAAGCTTCACCCGCATCCCCTGATTTTAAAATCACCAGTTTTGCTTTAGTTTTTGCTTCAAATTTTGCAACAACTTCTTTACTGATGGAAAAACTGTCATGGGTCATAATGGTGATATTTGGCATCTCTTTTACACTATCTTTTTTTTCATCCTTTTTTTGTTCGTTGCTGGAACATGCAAAAAAAGTCATCATAATCATAAATAATACTATTGGAAAAACTTTAAATCTAATCATACTTACTCCTAAAAATAAAAAACCATCCTCTGCATTAAAAATACCTGATAATCAGAGAATGGTTCAATTTAAATTCGTTCCCTCCGCCGGTATTAACCGGATCAGGTTCTGAACGGTCGGGCATAACCCCTCTCAGCATGTATATCATGCTCCCGCACAAATCTCTTTTTTGTTCTAAGCAATTTAATAGGATGATTTGTTTCAATAGTCAAGTTTTTTAGATTTATATTCTGGATATTTGCCACAGCAAATTTATATAACCCTTTCCACTGGTAGGCACAACGAATTTTTAAACTGTACGTCGTACGTCCGTACCAGTAGGTGGTTAGCATTATATCACTATACAGTTTTCATGATATAAAAAGAATATCCGTAATGTTTCTCATACTCTTCAAAGAGCTTCATTTCTTCTTTAGTTTCTTTAATAACGGATTGCATGATTCTGTCTTCCGAATGCTTGAAAGAGTTCATGTTTTTTCTAAGTGGTCCATAGTAATTATCCCACCAGGCCTTTGATGGCAAACGGTGAATTCCTAAAATCTCAAAACCTGATGAATGTGCATGATTTGAGTTTTCTGATTCAGTACCAATGGTAGGGTAGGCATTTTGCCAATAATTTCGTACAGGTTCCGGCACTTCACTTGTGAAATAGTTCATTTCCGAAATGACAGCGATCCCATTAGGTGCCATTAATGGTCTCCAGGCTTTTAGCGCACCTTTAAAGGTTATATTATAAGCAGCTCCCTCAGACCACAGAAGGTCAATGATTCCTGGCTCCCAATCAAGATTTCCCATGTCACATTTGATAGTTTCTACCAAATGTTCAAGCCCTCGTTGTTTTGCTTGATCTTCGAGTTCATCCAAGAATTCTTGCGAAAAGTCTACTGCTCGTACCTTTGATTTAAATTTGTCCGCCAGAATTAGTGTTCCTGCGCCAGCACCACAACCGATGTCTGCTATACATGGGTTTGTTGGTAGTTCTGGAAGTTGTGAGATTATATAGTTGGAGTAATCTGTATCACCAGGGCCTTGCCTCTCAAGGCCTCGATGTATTTTGATAAGCGCACGAATATATTTTTCTTGTTCTTCCATGAAATCTCCTTGATCTAAAATCATTCATGTTTCAGTTAACGTTTTAATCAGCGGCCCGACCCTTTGGGTCCGCTGAATTTATATGTTCGATCTTTTTTTGATTAAAAATATCAGCTTCAATGCCCATAGTCCTGGCACGTTCCACCCATTGCTTTCGCGCAAGAGCGCGCATATTTTCAACATTGTCTGTTTCATCCATAATTTCCATACCCATAAGCGTCTCAATTAGATCTTCTAGTGTCACAAGTCCATCTGTCCCTCCATGTTCATCTACGACTATGGCAATATGCTGGCGATCCTTAAGAAAGAGTTCCAACAAAGCTGTCAACGATACCGACCCCGGAACTGCAAGTATTTCACGTTTCAATGTTTTGAGTTTTTCATTGCTTTGCTTCTGTGCGGTGGAAATCAGAACGTCATCTTTAAGAACAAAACCAGTTATGTTGTCAGGATGAGTCCTATAGATCGGCAGGCGTGAAAATGGGGAGTGGGTTACTTGTTTCAATGAATCAATTATCTTCATGTCCTGTGCAAGTGCGGATATTACAACACGTGGCGTCATGATATCGGTCGCTTTTAGTGACGCGAATCGAAATAGGTTTCGGATAATTTTTGATTCTTCACTGCAAATCTGTCCGGTCTCTACACCTACCTGTGCCATGGCGATGAATTCATCTCTACTGAAAATGTTTATGTCCTTTCCATGTGCAATAAATTTTGTAAGTCTCTCCGAGATCAATACGATGGGATAAAGAACCACAATCAGAGTGTTCACAAAAAACGAAACTGGACCTACGAGTTTTGACCAGTATATCACGCCTATGGTTTTAGGAATGATTTCAGAAAAGAAAAGGATTAAAAGCGTCATGACTGCTGAGAATAGGCCAAACCAAGCGTTTCCAAATACGGCTGTCGCTTTAGCTCCGGCACCGATCGCGCCAACCGTATGTGCAATAGTGTTTAATGTCAAAATGGCTGCAAGTGATCTGTCCACATTGTCTTGTTTCAGTCGTTTCAAAAGTGCTGCATGCTTAGGTCGATTTTCTTTCTGCCCTTGAATATATGAAGGTGTAATGCTTAAAAGTACCGATTCCGCCACTGAACAGAGAAACGAAAAGACCAATGCCAGTAAAACATAGGTTATCAACAGTACACCATCAATGTTAGTATCTTCAGTACTCTCGTGTAGACCTTCTACGCCAGCGGCATGAGTAGAGATAACCAACACCAATGACAATACAGGGACTAAAATCCGGGTTGATCTTTTTAATGACAATTTCATAAAAATTGTATGTCTCCATAACAAGTAAATCTCTGGTTGTCCGTATATCTTTCAATATATTGATAGCAAAACACATTTCATATAAATTTGAATGATATGCGACCAGTTTGAAATAAAATAGCGTTCAAGAATTATGTATCAACAATTTTTATGCCTGTAAAGCCATTCCAATAAATCAACTTTAGTGAAAATATAATTTTATTCAAAGTGATTTCAAAAGTTTGCTGCAATTTCCAGTGGAGGCGTGTTTACCTTCCGGGCGCATTTGGGTTTTGTTTACAGGTTTTTGATGAATGGAGCGGTTAAGCCGCCAAAGTGTTTGAAGGAAGAA
>CAZYDL010000007.1:0-29516 GCA_964646305.1 uncultured Desulfobacula sp.
ATATTGATAACAATTGAAGGTGATTCAAATATGGTTTCAGGAGAAAACAATACATTTATAAATACTTAACAACAATATTTTAAATACACAATAATTGTAAGCTGTGAATGTTTTCTTGACATAAAACCAAGTATTGTGTATTTGAAACAGTTTCAAGATTGATTTTATAATAAGGGGAAAACAGGTCTGAAAACAAACAAAAAAATATTAATAACCCTTGTGGTTCTGCTGGGTATTATTTTATTGGCAATTGTCTATTACAATAAACCTCAACAGGGTAAATTGTCCAATACATCTGATATTACAAATCCTGCCCACAATCAGACAACAGATATAAATTCAAGTGAAAAAGGGGTTGTTCAAAAAGAAATAATTGTAATGCCGGATATTGATTATAAAAATCTCAAAAAAGATAAAACTCTTAAAAAACTCATGGGTTCACGCAAAGAGAGCCTTGGCATTAAAAAAAGTCTTGATTTGATAGTGCAATCCAATGAAAGCTTTACAATTGGTGACAATAAAATTTCCATGCGGGATATCCTGGAAAAAGCATTTATCAAAGAAGGCAATGTTTTTGAAGAAAAAATTGATGATTCCGGAGCTGTTTTGCCCCAGAAAATTAAAGAATATGGAATTTATGTGGTTCAGTCAGGCGACAATATATGGAATATTCATTTTAATATCTTAAAAGAATTTTATGAGTATAAAGGGATCAACGTTTCACCTAAAGCCGATGAACCAGTTGATCATGGAATGAGTTCAGGGGTTGGAAAAATTTTAAAATTTTCCGAAACCATGGTGATTATATACAATCTTGTTGAAAAAAAAGTGGCTTCAGATATTAATCTTCTTGAGCCTTTGAGCAAGATTGTTGTTTACAATATGGATGAGGTTTTTTCACTTCTATTTGAAGTTAACTATGATAACATTGACAGGATCCAGTTTGATGGAAAAACCATCTGGATTCCAGCACAAAAACAATAGACAGGAGGATTTATTTTGATTAGTGAAGCATTTGCAATGGGACAGACTGGTGGAGCCGGTGGACAGGCTGGTGGAATAGCAGGTTTTTTACCCATTATTATTTTATTTGTAATTTTTTATTTTCTTTTAATAAGACCCCAGCAGAAAAAAGCCAAAGAGCATAGAGAGATGATCTCCAATTTAAAAAAAGGTGCTAGAATCATTACATCCGGTGGCATCTATGGAACCATTATCAGCCTTGATGATACAATCGTAGGGCTTGAGATAGCAGAAAAGGTAAAAATAAAAATCACACGGGGTAATGTTGCAGCCGTAGCATCCGATGTAAAGTAAATATCAATTCAAAATAAGCAAATTTAAATCCATTCAGGAGTAATTGAAAAAAATTGAAACCATCTATTTTTAAAACCCTGTTAATTTCAGGTATTATTATAGCAGCCATTGTCTGTCTGCTGCCTACATACTTTGATTGCTGGCCCCATAAAAAAATTAACCTCGGGCTTGACCTTCAAGGCGGAATGCACCTTGTACTTGAAGTCCAGAATATAAAAGCTGTTGAAGCAGAGGTTGAAAGAACCATACAGGAAATAAAAAAAGAGTTGAGGAAACAAGATATAAAACATCTTGGTATCTCCCGTTTAAAAGACAATTCCATAATTGCAAAATTTAAATCAGGGGATGATAAATCAGGGTTTGAAAAGATTCTTTCTAAAGATTTTGAAAATCTCATCATAAAAAGTCCTGAAATAGATAATAATATTATTGCATACAAATTATCTCTGTCGGAAAAAGAGACAGATACTATTAAAAAAATGGCAACTCAACAGGCTCTTGAAACCATTAGAAACAGAATTGATGAGTTTGGTGTAAGCGAGCCAGATATCAGGATACAAGGTGACAATAGAATCCTGATACAGCTTCCCGGCATTAAAGACCCAGCAAGAGCAATAGCTCTCATAGGAAAGACTGCCCAGCTGACATTTCAGCTTGTTGATGAGGATTCAGATATTGACGCAGCTATAAATGGGATACCTCCTGTGGGTGATGAAATTTTATATCAGAATAAATATAATCCAGGAGCGAATAAACCTGTAAAAATCCCTTTTTTAATCAAAAAACGAGTACTTCTTGACGGCAGCCTTTTAACCAATGCACGAGTAGAATTTGACCAGTTCCAGCAACCCCAGGTTGGTATTGAATTTAATAGAAAAGGTGCCAGAATATTTGACCGCATTACAGGCGAAAACATACATAAGCGCCTTGCCATTGTACTTGATAAGTCAGTTTATTCAGCTCCCACCATTCAAGACAGAATTGCAGGAGGCAAGGCTGTCATTACAGGCAGTTTTACTTTAAATGAAGCAAAGGATCTTGCCATTGCCCTTAGAGCTGGTTCCCTTCCTGCACCGGTTGAAATCATTGAAGAGAGAACAGTTGGCCCAACACTTGGTGCTGATTCTGTACGCATGGGTCTTATGTCCATGCTTATTGGCGGGCTTCTGGTAATGTTGTTCATGGCTGTCTATTATAAACGTGCCGGCATGATTGCTGATCTTGCACTGGTTGTTAATATTGTGCTGATCGGTGGTGGACTTGCAGCTTTTCAGGCAACACTTACTTTGCCTGGAATTGCAGGCATTATTCTCACAATTGGTATGGCCGTTGATGCCAATGTTATTATTTTTGAGCGAATCAGAGAAGAACTTAAAAAAGGTAAAACTGCTCTTGCATCTGTTAATGCAGGCTTTAACAGAGCTACTTTAACAATTCTTGATGCCAATGTCACCACCTTGATTGCAGCTCTGGTTCTTTTCCAATTTGGGACAGGTCCCATAAAAGGTTTTGCAGTAACACTGTGTCTTGGTATTATGGCAAGCCTTTTTACTGCTTTGATTTTGTCAAAAAATATTTTTGATTTTATTCTTAAAAATAAACAATCCATAACCTTGAGTATATAAAGGAAATAAAGCAATGCAGATTATCAAATCTGATATTAACATAGACTTTATTGGTAAACATAAAATTGGTTTTATTTTATCAAGTATTCTTATTTTGATTAGCGCTGGATCTCTTTTGATTCATAATGGACCTAACTATGGTATTGATTTTGTTGGCGGGACACTGATCCAGGTTAAATTTTCCCAGGATGTCCCTGTTGCAAAGATACGAACCGGACTTACCGCCATAGGATTCAATGATGCTTCAGTACAAAATTTCGGCCAGGAACATGACCATGAATTTTTAATTAGAACAAGCATGTCTCAAATGAGCAATAATGGATTATCTCAATCAATATCCGATGCAATTAAAACATCAACGGGAATTGAACCCGAAATAAGAAGAGTTGAGATGGTAGGCCCGCAGGTTGGTAAAGACCTCAGGGGAAAAGCACTCCTGGCTATATTTTATTCTCTTCTTTTTATCACCATATATATTTCAGGCAGGTTTGAATTAAAATGGATGCTGTCAGGAGTAACTGCCGGTTCTTTAATGACAGCTGTCTATTTTCTATCGGTGTTTAATGTCAGCATGGTTATCTTAATCACAGCTGCCTTGATCATAACCCTTGGATTATTCTGGTTTTTGAGGCTTAAATATGCCATGGGTGCAATTGTTGCACTGCTCCACGATATATTAATAACTGTTGGTGTTTTTTCAATTCTTGACCTTGATTTTTCTCTGCCCATCATTGCAGCACTTCTGACCATTATAGGATATTCCTTAAATGATACCATTATAGTTTTTGACAGGATAAGAGAAAATATAAAAGGTCAGCAATCAAAGGAATCTCTGCCCTCTTTATTTAACAAGAGTATAAATGAAACGCTTTCAAGAACTATTTTAACTTCTGTCACAACTCTGGTTGTGCTTCTTGCACTCTATTTTATAGGTGGTGAAATTATCCATAATTTTGCATTTGCCATGATTATTGGAGTTATTGTGGGGACATACTCTTCCATATTTGTGGCAACTCCCATTGTTCTTGCTGCTAACAGAGGATAGTAATGTTTGGATCTATACATTATTTTTGTAAACCAAAGGCCACACTCTACAGCCTTATTTTTATTCTCCTTGGCTTGTTTTTAGTTTCCTGTGGCTCTTTAGATCCTGAAATCAGCAAAGAAAACAACCAGGAAAGTGATATCTGTCAAATAGAGATAGCCTCTTTAAAATCTAAACTTGCAGATGTTAAAGAAGACCTGACTGGGATAAAGCAGCAAATTAAAGATAAAGATGCATTCATAGAAAAACTTCAAGATCAGATAAAGGTCATGGAAAACAGGGTTACATACCTTACAAAAAATCAGATAAAAAATATAAAACCTCCAGTACTATATCAAAAGGCAAGAAACCTTTTAATTGAAGAAAATTATCTAATTGCAGGGGAGATCTTTACTGATTTTATAAAAAAATTTCCAGATCATGATCTTGCAGGCAATGCTGCCTACTGGCTTGGAGAGTGTTATTATTCTCTAAGTGAATATAAAAAAGCAATTATGGTATTTAAAAACCTTGTCTCACAATATCCAAAATCAGGGAAGGTCCCTGGAGCAATACTAAAGACTGGTTATGCATATTTATCTTTAAGTGATTCCAATAGAGCACACCACTATTTAAAAAAAGTATTAAGGACTTATCCCTTTTCACCCGCAGCTGAAAAAGCGCAGGAGAAATTAAAAAGTTTTGAATAATTCTTTTGAAAAATATTTACCCTGGTTTATTTTAAGGGAGATACCTCTCCTTGGAAACTCAGTGTGCAAAAAATTAATTTTTGAACTAAAAACCCCTGTAAATATTTTAAAAGCCTCCAGAAACAGACTTAAATCCATTGATAAAATATCTGGAAAAGTTATAGATGGCATTGTAAACCATAAAAAATTTCAAGATGCTGCAAAAAAAGAGTTGGAACTTGTTTTAAATAAAAACATTGGGATTATAACCATTATTGATCCTTTATATCCTCCATTATTAAAAGAAATTCCTGATCCTCCCCCCTTTCTGACATACTTAGGTCAGCTTGATAACACTGCTCCTGATATCTCTATTGTGGGTTCACGAAATGCTACTTCCTATGGTTTAAGTACTGCACAAAATCTTTCATACAATCTTTCAAAAAAAGGTTTTCAGATTGTCAGCGGACTTGCAAGGGGAATTGATGCCATGGCCCACAAAGGTGCTTTAAAGGCCAATGGAAAAACAATCGCTGTTATGGGTTCAGGCCTCAATAAAATATATCCAAGGGAGAATAAATATCTTTTTAATGATATTGCAGCAAAAGGAACTATCTTTTCAGAATTTAAAGTTAATACAGATCCTTTCCCTCAAAATTTTCCAATACGCAACAGGATTATTGCAGGATTGTCCTGTGGAAGTATTATTGTGGAGGCTGCCCAGAGAAGCGGCTCTCTTATTACTGCCCGTCTTGCAAATGAATATAACAGAGAAGTTTTTGCAGTACCTGGAAGCATTAAATCAAAAAAAAGCCAGGGCACTCATTTTTTGCTTAAGCAGGGTGCAAAGCTTGTGGAAAATGAAATGGATATTATTGATGAACTTCATCAATTTATTCATGTTAAAACCTGTGATAATGATTCATCTTTACAACAAACAAATACTGATAAATATAAATCAGATAAATATAAAATTATTAAATTTTTAGAGCCCTACCCTGTCCATATAGATGTACTTATTGAAAAAAGTAAAATCGAGTCTTCAAAAGTCACATCTCAACTGCTTGATCTTGAACTTGAAGGCCGTGTGACCCGCCAGCAGGGTGATTACTATTCTATCCCGGAGGAATACCATTGACAAAACCACTCATCATCGTTGAATCTCCAACTAAAATCAAAACTTTAAAAAAATATGTGGGAAATCAATATAATGTTGCTGCAAGTGCCGGCCATATAAGAGACTTACCTGTTAAAACCCTTGGCATTGATGTAGATAAAAAATTCAAGGCAAAATATGTTAATATTAAAGACAAATCCAAGGTTATCTCAAATTTAAAAAAGCTTGCCTTAAATACTGATGAAATATATCTGGCACCTGACCCTGACCGTGAAGGTGAAGCCATTGCTTTTCATGTCATGCATATTTTAAAGAAAAAAAACAGAAAGTTTCATCGTATTCTTATTCATGAATTAACCAAGAAAGGTATCATGGATGCTCTACAAAACCCCATGGAACCTGATATTGATAAATATGATGCCCAGCAGGCAAGAAGAAAACTTGACAGGCTGGTTGGTTATCAGATTTCTCCTCTATTGTGGAAAAAAGTCCAGAGAGGTTTAAGTGCCGGCAGGGTTCAATCTGTTGCAGTTAAAATTATATGTGACAGAGAAAGAGAGATTAGAAAATTTATCCCCGAAGAGTTCTGGACAATCACAGCTGACCTTCTTGGACAAACTCCTCCTGAATTTAATGCAAATCTTGTCAAGATTAACAATAAAAAATTCAAAATTCAAAACATAGAGCAATCTTCAAACATTGTGGATGATCTTGAAAAAGCGCAGTTTATTGTCCATGAAATAAAAGCCAAAACAATCAAGCGTAACCCTTTGCCACCTTTTATTACCAGTAAGCTTCAACAGGATTCCATTAACAGATTAAGATTTTCTGCCAAAAAAACAATGATCGTTGCCCAGCAGCTTTATGAGGGCATTGAGATTGGCACAGGCGGGCCTGAAGGTCTTATTACCTATATGCGTACCGATTCCACAAGGATTGCTCCAGATGCAGCCGTAGAAGCACAAACTCTTATTACTCAAACCTTTGGCGATGAATATGCACTAAAAAGCCCCAGATTCTTTCAAAATAAAAAAAAGGTGCAGGATGCCCATGAAGCAATCCGCCCCACATCAGTATTTCATAAACCTGAAAATATAAAAAAATTTTTAAGCCCAGACCAATTTAAACTCTATGATTTGATATGGAAACGATTTGTGGCATCTCAAATGGCCCAGGCTTTAATTGATCAGAAAACAATTTTGATCCAGGCTTCAAAAAAATATATTTTTTCTGTTGCCGGCTCCACTGTAAAATTTTCCGGGTTTATGAAGCTTTACTCTTTTGATAATGCTTCATCAAAAAAGGAAAAAGGTATTCAATCCCTGCCAGATGTAGATAAGGATGATATTTTAAAAACCATTAAAATCAATCCAAAACAGCATTTTACCAAGCCTCCGCCAAGATTTACCGAAGCTTCCCTTGTAAAAGAACTTGAAAACAAAGGAATTGGGCGGCCAAGCACATATGCCACTATTTTAAGTGTGATTAAAGATAAAGGGTATGTTGATTTTATTAAACGCAACTTTATTCCCAGTGAACTTGGGTTCATAGTAAATGATTTATTGGTAACCTCTTTTCCTGATATACTTGATACAACTTTTACGGCACAACTTGAAACCTATCTTGATGATGTTGCAAGTGGCAACCTGGATGAAGTACAGCTTTTAACCGACTTTTATGCATCATTTAAAAAAAGCCTGGATGCAGCAGATGAGCAGATGATAAGCGTTAAAGGCGTTGGAGTTGATACAGATCTTAAATGCCCTGACTGCAAAAGCCAGTTAAATATTAAAATTGGCAAAAACGGGCATTTTCTTGCCTGCACAAAATATCCAGACTGCTCATTTACCAGCAATTACCAAAGAGATGAAAAAGGCAATCTTTTCATTGAAAAAAGAGTCATTGATAATACAAAAGTAAAGGATTGTATTAAGTGCGGCAAACCAATGGTTAAAAAAGATGGCCGTTTTGGAACTTTTCTTGCCTGTACAGGATATCCTGAATGTAAACATACTGAATCAGTCAATGGCGGACTAGGAAGCCGGGACACAGGTGTTAAATGCCCTGAAACCAATTGCAATGGAAATATTGTAGAAAGAAGCTCAAAAAGAGGAAAAATCTTTTTTGGTTGTTCAAAATATCCAGAATGCACCTTTGCATCATGGGACAAACCAGTTGATAAGCCCTGTCCTGACTGCCAGTCAAAATATCTTGTTGAAAAAGAAACTAAAAAAGATGGAAAATTTATAAAATGTCCTGACAGGGATTGCGGGTTCAAAGAGCTGAATTCTTAAATTAAGAGAGTCTGTCTTTTTATGGATCTGGGCCGTTATCCCCAATTTAAAACTTAAGAATTTGAAAATTGTTTATTCTTTAACTCTTTCCACATACATTCTTGTTCTGGTATCAATTTTGACTATCTGCTCTTCATCCACAAAAGGAGGCACCTGGACTTCAAGTCCAGTCTCAAGGGTTGCAGGTTTAGTACTTCCGGTTGCTGTATCACCTTTTGCCCATGGTTCTGACTTAACAACCTTTAAATTGATAAAATTAGGCATTGTAACGCCAATGGGATAACCATTATGTAATAAAATTGTACAGATGATATTATCTTTTAAAAAATCCAATACATCTTCAAGTTGATCTTTTGTAAGAAAATGTTGTTCATAACTTGAAGTATCCATGAAGCAAAAACCTGTACCATCTTCATAGAGATATTCCATTTCCCGCTCTTCCAAATCTGCTTTGTGAAATTTATCGCCTGATCTATAGGTTCGCTCAAACAGAGTGCCTGTAATCATATTTTTTAATTTACATTTATAAAGGGATTGTCCCTTTCCTGGTTTTTTAAATTCAAAATCAACAATAACATAGGGCTCTGAATCGATTTCAAATTTTAAACCCTTTCTTAAATCACTGGCTAGATACATGCAACACTCCTTAAATCAGTCTGGCTTAAATTATAATTTTATGATTTTAATTTAATCATATTATTAGTAAATTAGCAACCTTCCGAGAAAAACAACTTGATTTTTTCTCCATTTTATAGGAAATTGTAAAACTTGGAATAATTATTAATACAGGATAAAATTTATGATAATTGTTATTGATTTTGGATCTCAATTCAACCAGCTGATCGCAAGACGTGTCAGGGAAAATAATGTTTATTGCCAGGTAGAACCAGCTGGTATTTCAATAGACAAAATAAAAGCTCTCAAACCTCAAGGTATAATTCTTTCCGGCGGGCCTTCAAGTATATATGAAGAAAACAGCCCAAGTATTGATAAATCAATTTTTGATCTTGATATCCCAATATTGGGAATCTGCTATGGCATGCATTATATGGTGGATGCCCTTGGCGGGAAGATCAGACAGGCACGCAAGCGCGAATATGGGTTTGCAAACCTCAGGGTCAAAGAGAATAAACACCTTTTTAAGGATATGGATACAGATTTTCAGTGCTGGATGAGCCATGGAGACTCAGCCATTGAACTGCCACATGATTTCATTGTTACAGCTTCCACACAAAATACTGCCATTGCAGCCATTGCAAATCATAAGAAAAAATTTTACGGTCTGCAGCTCCATCCTGAGGTAGAACACTCCATTAATGGGGCTTTAATGATTTCACATTTTCTTTTTGATATTTGTAAATGCACCAAAAACTGGACAATGAAATCATTTTGTGATGGTGCCATAGCCCAGGTAAAAGAAGCTGTTGGTAATAAAAAAGTTATCATGGGACTTTCCGGAGGAGTAGACTCTTCCGTTGCAGCGACCCTGATTCATAAAGCCATAGGCAAAAATTTATTCTGCATTTTCGTTGATAATGGTCTTTTGAGAAAAAATGAAAAACAAAATCTTGAAAAAAGCCTGATTGCCAACCTTGATTTAAATATCAAATTTATTGATGAGCAGGAGACTTTTTTAAGTGCCTTAAAAGGTATTACAGATCCTGAAAAAAAGCGTAAAATAATAGGTAACCTTTTTATCAAGGTTTTTGAAGCCCAGGCAAACAAAATTGAGGATGCTCAATTTCTTGGTCAGGGAACCTTGTACCCTGATATTATAGAATCCAAATCTGCCTTTGGGGGTCCTACTTCCATTATCAAATCCCACCACAATGTTGGTGGACTGCCTGAAAAAATGAAGCTCAAACTGATTGAGCCTTTACAGCTTCTTTTTAAAGATGAAGTAAGAAAACTCGGGATTGAGCTTGGTATTAATGAAGATCTTATATGGCGGCAGCCTTTTCCAGGCCCTGGACTTGCCATAAGAATAATGGGAAATATTACCTATTCGCGCCTTGAAGTATTAAGGGAAGCTGATTCTATTTTGCTGGAAGAGATTAGAAATGCCGGACTTTATAGAAAATTATGGCAGTCTTTTGCAGTGCTGCTTCCCATAAAAAGTGTAGGAGTTATGGGGGACAAAAGGACATTTGCAAATTGTATTGCCATAAGAGCTGTAACAAGTAATGATGCCATGACTGCAGACTGGGCAAAGCTGCCCCATGATCTACTTGGAAATATTTCCAATAGAATTATAAATGAAGTTCAAAATATTAACAGGGTGGTTTTTGATATCACTTCAAAACCTCCCGGAACTATTGAGTGGGAATGATATGGATTCAATGAACTTAAAAGATTTCAACCCGGAAAACCAGGATATTGAAACAGACACTGACACTGAACTCTCATCTTCAACATATCATCAGGAGATAAACACCCTGAAAATTGATAAACTTTCCAATAGGGTAACAATTATTTCCATTATCATTCCCTGTATTATTGGAGTTATTCTTATTTTTGCATACCTTGATATGAAAGAACGCATGGTTAATGTTGATTTAACAAAAAAAACCCAGTTAAAACAGATTTCACAGCAATTAGAGGAACAATTAAATAGCCTTGACATTAAAATTGAAAAAACCAGGTTTAATTTTGATAATAAACTGCCGGAACTTGAAAAGAAAAACACTTTACTTGAAGGACAGGTTGCAAAATTATCAACTTTAAAAGCTGATAATAAAACCATTAAAAAACGTTTTTCCAAATTAGAAAAGCGTATAAACAATAATGCCAGTCAAGATAAAACAACTCTTTTAACCATTGAAAGAATAAACCAGGAAGCCCTTGCGTCCATAAAGGAAAGCCAGACTGAATTTAATAAAATAACCCAGCAGATAAAAACAGATACCAGCCTGTTTAAGGAAGAATTTGACTCAAGGTTACTTGAATTGTCTGATTTTGAATTACAAGTGGGCGAACTGAGAAAGAGCAATAGTCTTCTTAATAAAAGAATCAATTCATTACAGACTCTATTAAATAGCCATAGTAAAAAAACCAATGATCAGTTAAAAACATTAAATCAAAGAGTTACAACTAATTTATCCAGGATGCAGAAAAATATCGACCAGATTTCCAAATCCCGGTCAAAACCAAAGACTAAAGTCAATAAACCAGAGCCCCAGATAAATATTGATTCATCAAGCCACAATGGAATTAAAGAAGAATCATTGACACAATAGTCCCATAAAAATCACAAATTTATCTTTTATATCCCTTGAATTTTCCAATGCATTCATAACTATAGGTGAAGACATGGTAAAATACCTTGAAAGCCTTGAGAAATTAAGGTATATATTAAAAATATTCTTTGGGGATATAACTTTAAAAGGATTAAAAATGTCAAAACAATACCCTGAGTGCCCGCTTTATAATCATGCTACTTGCAGAGAATTACACAATCCAAAACTTTGTGCCATTATACGCGATGATAAAATCTGTCTTAAAAAACAACAAAAACCCAAAAAAAACAATTCAAAAAGCCCTGCTTCATAATTATTCAACCAAAAGCCTGTCACCAGGATGAATCATACTTTTTGATGAAAGATTATTTGATTTTAATAGCGATAAAAGAGATATCTGATATTTTTTTGCAATCAAGGTTAAACTATCTCCAGGCTTAACAATGTGAAATTTCATTTTATAAGCTTTCTGCCAGATTTTATAATTACCTGTAAATTTTTTTTTAAATCCCTTTGCCTTGCCTTTTGGTATTAAAATACTTATATCGCCTTTATCAAGAGAATATCCACGCAATTGCGGATTATAATCTTTAATTGTCTTAAAAGATACATCAGCAGCACTTGCAATCAAGGTAATGGGAATGTGGAAATCTGATTTAAAATTAATTTTATCAAAAGCAAAAACAGGGTATAAATCTGATTTATTCAAGTAAAAACCATATGATTCCCTGTTTTCAAGAATTAATTTGGCAGCAGCAAGTTTAAAAACATATCTCTGGGTCTCCAAAGGCAGGTATAATGAAAAAAAATCCTGGTTATCCTGGGCTTTTATCTCTTTTTTAAGGCCATATTCACCCATATTATATGCAGCAAGGGCAAGTAGATAGGATCCAAATTGTTTTTCAAGATCTTTGATGTATTTACATGCTGCATGGGTGGATTTAAAAATATTTCTTCTCTCATCAACTCTGGAATCTATCCTCAGGCCATAGTGCTTTCCCGTGGATCGTATAAACTGCCAATAACCCACTGCACCTTTTGATGATTTTGAATGTGGTCTTAATGCGCTTTCAATCACAGGAACATATTTTAGGTCAAGGGGCAGTTGATATTGTTTTAAAATATCTTCTATAAGAGGAAAATATTTAGCTGTTCGCTTAATCCACAAAATCACCTGGGGACGACTCCACAAAGCAAGCAATATTTCCTTTTCAAGCCTCTCTTTTGCATCCTGCCTGTCAAGGGGAATTTTAATATTGCAGAACTCAATATTATTTTTAAATTGAATACTATGTATGAGGGGAGGAAAAATATTATTGCCATAGGCTTTAACCTGCTCTTCTTGGGCCTGTACGATTGAACAGGTCAAAAATACAAAAAAAGATATAATAATTAATTTGCATATGATTATAAATGATAATTTAATTTGCATGCTTGATCCAAAATTTTTTAATTTGCTGTAAATTCCTTAAATTCCAAAAAGATCATCCCAGAATATATTATCAATGTCAACACAGGAAACTTGCATGGTTTGGATATTTTTGGCCGCTCTTAATGCAAAAAAAACAGAACCCTCATTATTATTATGCCAATATTTTTTCCAATAGTTCATTAATGGCATTAACATAATCTTTATTCTGGCAGGGCTTTGAAAGATGATCAATATATGGGTCGCTATTTTTTAATTGTTTTATGGATTCTAAAAAATCCAAATTCCCGGAAACAAAGAGGATTGGAAGAGTCTCATTTGTCTGCCTTATATGTTTGTATACATCCATCCCATTAAATTTTCCCGGAAGAACATAATCCAAACTTATAAAATCATATTTATTCTTTTCAAACAGGTCAACGGCAATCTGGCCATTAGCAGCAATATCAACTTTGTGATTGAATGGTTCATGGGTCAGTATTTCGTATTGCACATCTGAAATAGCCTGTTCATCTTCAACAAGCAGAATATATTGCTCAAAATAAAAATTTTCTTTCTGAATTTCTATTTTCTCTTTTTCAGTTAATTTTTTTTTGATGACAGGAAGAGTGATGGTTATTTTTGTACCATTTCCAACTTTTGAATTAATGGTAATACTGCCTTTATGCTGTTCAATATATTTTTTAACATTGGCCATGCCATAGCCGGTTCCTTTTATATCGCTTTTATATGAGCCTGTTACATCCATGCTTCCTTTCATTGTGAAAGCAGGCTCATATATTCTATCAAGGACTTCTTCAGGGATACCACATCCATTATCCTTAATTTCAATATAAATATTTTGATTTTTATAAAAAGTTCGAATGGTAATTTTAGCCTGCCGGACCATGCTTGTTGCATGGATTGAATTTTGTATAAGATTAACAAGAGCATGCTCAATCATACCGGGATCGGCAAGCAAATCCGGGATACCAGCACTCTCTTCCTTGAATAATTCAATTCCCATTAGATCTTTTGTCATGAGATTTAAAACAAGACTGATCTTTTCATTAATGTTGAAAAATTTTTGTTTTGGTTCCTGATCTTTGGCAAAGGCAACCAGGTTTTTGGTTAAATTTTTACCTCTCAGCGTTTGTTTAAAAATCAATTCAAGTATTTTTTTTATTTGTTCATCCTTACACTTTAGCAGTGAGAGTTCTGTATTTCCCATAATAATACCAAGAATATTATTAAAATCATGGGCCATTTTTCCTGCAACCTGGCCTACCAAAGCCAGTTTTTTATGATCTGTTATAATTTTCTGGGCTTCTATTTTTTCTTGTTCGGCTTGTTGTCGTTCAGTAATATCACGTGCAAATGAAAAAATACCTTCTTCTCCCTCAAAAGATACATAGCTTGATGTGACTTCTACGGGGATCAAGCGTCCAGCCTTGGTTTGGTGCTGGGATTCAAACCTGGCTGACTTGATCTTTTTTAAGTTGGCAAGGCGGTCCGGCCAAGCAGCCAGGGAAATTTGTGGATCAACCTGGTTGAGGTTCATGGAGACCAATTCATCATATGAGTAGCCTAACAATTTACAGGTAGCATTGTTAACATAGATCAGGCACGCCTTGCTGTTCATCCAGAATATGCAGTCACTGGCACGATCTACACCATACTGAATCAGACGCATTGCATGATCTGCGGTTTTTTTTTCAGTTATATCCTGGGTAACAGACAGCAAATATTTTTTATTTTCTATATCCAATATACGCGCAGACATAAGACCATTAATAATGCGCCCGGATTTAGCTTTAAATTCTGCTTCAAAATTCTCCACAAGTCCTTTCTTTTGAAGCCATCCAACCAAACGATCTCTCTGCTTTAAGTCATTCCATATATTAAGCCTAAATATAGATTTTCCAATGACCTCTTTCTTGGAATATCCCACCAGTTTTGTAAATGCATCGTTGACCTCTACGTAGATTCCATCCTTTACACTGCTGAGAGTAATCACATTGGGACTTGTCTTGAAAATTGTTCTAAACTTATCCTCACTCTGTCTTAGCCTCTCCTCCATCCTTTTTCTTTCAAGGACTTCACTTTTTAATTTTGTATTAAAACGGAATAGAAACAGTGTCACCACACCTAAAAAAACACTTATTGCAATTGCAATGACCAGTACCCTGAATAACCATGCATAATCTTTAATTGGGTAGGGATTATAGATAAATCCTTCAAGGGAATAACCCTGATCAATTAATTTTAATTTGGCAAAAATATCTGCCATGTGTTTCCAGCGGCCAGGATTCATGTGGCCGATTGCAACAAGCTCTGGCTGAACAAGCTCTTTAACTTTATCTGCGCTGTAGCGAATATGAGCTCTGCTGTCTTTAACTCTGTATTTGGTCAATAGTAAATCAATAATCTCTTCAGGTTCTCTAAGGGCATATTCCCAGCCCCTGAGGCTGGCTTTTAAAAAAGCCTTTACCCGTTTGGGATGTTCCTTGATTTCCTGTTGTGTGGTAAACAGACAATGCCCATAAAAATCAATGCCATAGGTGGATGGATATATAATATTAAATGGTAGATTTTGCTCCATTAAAAAATATGGTTGATTTGTAATAAAGGCTGCAATACCTTTAATAGCCGGATCAAAATAGTTATCAATACTATATTTTCGATCAATAAATTGTAATTTATTTAAAGGTATTCCTTCATTGATAAAAGAAGCTGCTATTTCCACATCGCGTTTTTTATCAAAAAAGACCTGTTTGCCTACAAGGTCATGCAGGCTATTGATGCCGGAATTTTTTTGTGTCAGCAGGACAAGGGGAGAATGCTGAAAAATAGTTGCCAGAGCAACAACGGGTTTTCCGCTGAAACGATCGATTAATATTCTGGAATTTGCAGTGCCAAATTGAGCTTTACCAGCCAAAACCTGATCCACAGAAGATATGGTAGCAGAACCTTGAATAAATGAAACATCCAACCCTGCCTCGTCATAAAATCCTTTTTCAACAGCAGCATAGTAACCTGCAAAAATAAAATTGTGATACCATCTTAATTGTATGGTAATTTTTTGTGTGGCAAACAGTGAAGATGGAAATACACTCATAAATAAAACAGATATAAATATAACAAATATGAGTAAATGATTTTTAAAAATTGTAACTAATCTCCTTAATAAAATACATCATAAAAACCACAATACTCTATTTAAAGGGGCAAAACAAATAATTTTGCAATAATCAATTCTAACAAAATTGTTTAATAAAATTTTCAATGGCCATATAAATTCTTTTAATACCGCTGCCAGTCAGGATTCCATGCCTTTCATAATCAAAAATATAGTATTCCTTAATATTGGAACCTAATTTATTAAATAATTTAAGGGTTCCAGAAGAATTAACCACAGGATCATTTCTTGATTGAACCACAAGTGTTGGCTTATTAATGCTTTTTAATTTTACTTCAAGTTGTTCCATGAGTTTTTCAAGTTCGTGCATGCCGGCTATGGGGTTTCTCACATAATTGATATTGGGATTTTCAGGATGATTTTCAATAAATTCTTTGGCAATGGCGTCAAGATGTATTTTTTTTATCATTGTATTCCAGGCATCAATGGCAGGTACAAAATATGATCCAAGGTCATTGAGTCGCATGGGAGGGGCAACTGCAAAAACAGCTGCAATGTCATCAACCCTTGTTGATAATTCCAAAGCAAGGCCTGCACCTGTTGAGAAACCTCCCACAATGACTTTATCACAAGAATTCCTTAAAACCACAAAGGCTTCCTCCACAGATTCTATCCATTGTTCAAATTTAGTTTTAGCAAGGTCTTCAGGTGCTGTACCATGACCTTTAAGCCGTGGTACATAGACGGTAAAAGATTTTTCATACAGATAGTAGGCAAAGGCTTTCATCTCTTCGGGAGCTGCCATATACCCGTGTATCAGCAAAATGCCTGTATTTTGTTTTTTATGTTGCAAAAACAGAGGTCTTCCAATGCGTTTTTTCTTGGATTCATCTGCAATATAATAATCATTATAATCTTTTGTAAAATCAATCTGAATTTTTTCTAAAATTTTATCTTTTACATTCTCTTTGATCTCTTTAAATGATTTTTGTGCAAGCTTTTTTAAATAATTTTCAACTTCTTTTAAAGGTTCAAGCTCATTTGCCATGACAAGAACAGGATTTTCTACTCTTATGGTATGAAAATCATGTCTTATTGTAAATTTTGTCTGATCTTTAAATATTTTACCATTTTTTATTTCAATCACCTTTGAATCTTGAGCAATTGTAAAAAAATCTTCAAATCGTTTAAATTCATCATTGGTTAAAAGGTGAACCTGATTTTTAATTAAATTATCAGATACATAATACTCTTTATTAAATACAAGCCAGGAAATTGCATAAAACACCTTGCATTTGAATTCATAGATATCTATACCATCTCTTTTATAGGGCAAATGTTTGAGAATGGAAGCCATTATATGATCATAATTTATACATGTCATGTTATACACAGCTGACATATATTGTTCCATTATCTTAATGGAAGAGTTTTTTATAATCTCTTTTGAACTAAGATCATTATCAAATTTAATTTTACGTTTGACTGTCAGCATGCTTTCTATATATGGATCATTCAAATATGGATTAATATTAATAGGTTTGCCAAACCTGATATTTATATCAACATTGGAAAACAATTTACTGCCTTCGGTCATTAATTCATCCATTACCCTTTTTGAGGGATCTTTCATCATAATTCTGGCAATTTTGCTTAAAATATTCTCCTTTGAATGTGCAGGGTAATATGTGATGTTCACAGGAACTATATGAGTCCCCTGTGCTAAAACCTCATCACTGTTTTCTATTTGGAATACTTTTTTAAGTCGTTCAAATTCCAAAGGGTTGAGCTCTTTCATCCGTTTTAAGCGTTCACGATAAAATTCACAGCGAAGGGCTAGGATTGCCGCACCTGTATGGGGTCGTGAAACTGCTTTATCATCTTTTAAAATAAAATGGTCCTTTTGAATCACTTTTTTATTTTTAACCATCATTCCTTCGGGAAAAATAATCCAGTGGACTTGACCTGACAACAGTGTTTGAAGTATTACTTCATCCCTGTGTGGGTCATTTGTTGATACGGCTCCAAGGTTATCCAGCAATCCTTTTAACATTTGTACATTAAATAGTTCTGCCGCTGCCAGGGACCACACCTGTTTTTTTGTTATATTGTGAATATGATAGGGAAGAAATATGGTTTCAATTCTGGTAAAATGATTGGCAGTAAAAATCACTGCCCCTTTAGGAATATTATCCTGCCCTGAAATGTTTGTATTTGCCTTGGAAAGCCCTGAAAAAGATTTAAGAGTATAATTGGACAGCTCATATGCAAATCTATTCATGGATAAAGCTCCTCTGCTCAAAATAAAATCTTGACCTTATGTAGAATAATACTTAATCTTATTTTTTGTCAAAGAAAATAATTTTATGCAAGATAAGATTTGGAGGAGAAATTGTATTCCAAGATTGTTATTTTAAACTTTCCGCCAGTGGTGGCTCAAAAAGCTGTGGTATGTATGTTAACAAAAAAATATGACCTTTTATTTAATATTTTAAACGCAAAAATATCCAATAAAAAAGAGGGATATATGGTACTTGATCTCTCCTCAGACTCCAAAGCTTCCTTTAATAAAGGTATTAAATACCTCAAAGACCAGGGAGTTTCAATATCCTATCCAGAACACCAGATTTATAAAGATGAAGAGATATGTACCCATTGCGGCGCATGCATTGCAGTCTGCCCCACAGAGGCTCTTTACATTAAAAGACCTGAAATGGAAATTATTTTTAATAAGGATAAATGCAGTGTTTGTGAACTTTGTATTGTGACCTGCCCTACCAGAGCAATGGGTTTGTTCACTACTCAAACTAAAAAAGTTGCCTGATGGATAAAAACAATGTTGTTGCAGTGGCTTTAAGCGGTGGTGTTGACTCACTTGTTTCCGGGTATCTTTTAAAAAAAGAATACAAGCATGTTTTTGGTGTTCATTTTACCACGGGATATGAAAAAGAGTGTATGGATCTGACCGGCCTTGAAAAACAGCTTGGTTTTCCTGTTAACCATGTTGATCTTTCAAAGGAATTTGAAAAAAATGTCGTTCAATATTTCATTGACACGTATCTGCAAGGCAAAACTCCAAACCCCTGTCTTATATGCAATAAAAAAATAAAATTTGGTGCTTTATTAGAACACGCCCAGAATATGGGAGCAGATTATCTTGCCACTGGTCATTATGCAAGTGTTGTAAATCAAATTTGTTCTCCTGTTAGTGATTCTGGTTTGAGCCAGGATAACGACATGAATGATTGCTACCTTGAAAAAGGAAAAGATCTGCTTAAGGATCAAAGCTATTTTCTTTCCATGCTGTCAAAATCTCAACTTGCAAAAATTATTTTCCCCCTGGCTCAAATGAGTAAAAAAAGTGTAAAGCAATTTGCCGAATCCAGGAATATAAAACCTCTGCATAAAAAAGAGAGCCAGGATATATGCTTTATATATCAAAATCGCTTTCCAGAATTTATTCAGGAAAAATGTAATATTATTCCAGAACCAGGTGATATTTTAAACACTGACAATAAAATTGTGGGACATCATCAGGGACTTCATAAATTTACCATTGGCCAGAGACGTGGAATTAACTGTCCTGCCAAAGAACCCTATTATGTTCAAAATATTGATATAAAAAATAATATTCTCAGGGTGTGTTTTAAAAAAGATCTTGCACAACAAAAATTAAAGTTTGCCGATATTGTCTGGAATGGATCCAGTGATTTAGAGCTTTCACATGAAAAAACTATTATCAAAGATATTATCACAAAGATCAGATACAGCCATAAAGGTGGTTTATCAACATTATCTTTAAATAAAGATTATGGTGAACTTGTGTTTGACCAGCCCCAGAATGCCATTACTCCGGGTCAGGCAGCAGTGTTTTATAAAGATACAAGAATTATTGGAGCCGGGATCATTCAATGAGAAAATTTTATATTCAAACCCTTGGATGCAAGGTTAATCAATATGAAAGTGATGGCATAGGTTCTACACTTGAACAACAAGGGTGGGTTAAAGGCGAAAAAAATGAGCACTGCGATCTCTTTATTATTAACACTTGTGCTGTAACTTCCAAAGCCGGCATGCAGTCAAGACAAGCCATACGTAAAATCAGAAGAGAAAACCCCAATGCCTCAATTATTGCCACAGGCTGCCATGCCCAGACTGATCCCGATGAAATAAAAAAAATCAATCCTATTATTGATTCAAAAAATAAAATCTATAATGACTCTTTCGGCGGCTTTGCTTCCTCTGAAATTCACATTATAAGTCACAAAGATAAAATAAAAATTGCAGATAATATTGATTTAATTTGTGATAACAGATCAAACCTTGGGTTTAATAAAATAGATTTTGACAACTCAGATACCTATACAGGTTTTAGCCATGCAGTAAAAGGATCCATGACAAGGGCATATCTGAAAATTCAAGATGGTTGTGAAGCCTTTTGCACCTATTGCATTGTACCATATGCAAGGGGCTCTTCTGTGAGCATGCCTGAAAGTGATGTTCTCAACCATTTAAAACAATTAAATGCTTCAGGATTTCAAGAAGTAATCATCACCGGGATACACACAGGAATGTATGGTCTTGATTTTAAAAGCAAATCATCGCTTTTGCAATTACTAGAAAAAATCAACCAGGAAAAACCAGTTCACAGAATCAGATTAAGCTCTATAGAACCTGGAGAAATCAATGAAGGCATAATTAACCTTGCCTCTAAAGGCAATATCCTATGTGATCATTTCCATATTCCTCTGCAATCAGGTGATGATGAAATTTTAAAAAAGATGAAAAGACCCTATGATGCAGCTTTATTTGAAAATATTATACATAAAATTCATAAAAAAATACCTTCTGCAGGTATTGGCGTGGATACATTGATAGGATTTCCAGGAGAGACAGACAAACAATTTGAGCACACTTACAATCTTATTGAAAAGCTTCCTGTTTCCTATCTTCATGTCTTTCCTTTTTCTCCAAGAAAAGGCACTCCTGCTTTTTATTACGATGATAAAGTTGATCCTCAAATTATAAAACAACGATGTGCACAAATGCGTAAATTAGATATAATAAAAAGAGAGGCTTTTATTATTGCCAATATGAATAAAAAACTTAAGGGTCTTATACAAAACAAAACAGACAAAAAAACTGGAATGCTCAAGGCCGTAACTTCAAATTATTTAACTATTTTTTTAAATAACCAAGCTGATCTTAAAGGAAAAATACTTGACCTTGAATATAAAGAGTATGACTATGCCATGTCAATTAAAGGAAAAATAATTAACTAATGTGATATATAATTTGATATTGAGAAAGGCAGGCATTGCTGTTCATTACCGCTATTCCAAACCAATAGCCTGCGGCTTTTAAAACAAATAAAAATGGAGATTTAATAATGGAAAATGTTTATAAAAAACTTGCTGTCCATCTTGATAACACACCAAGCGGCTACCCTGAAACACAATCAGGAGTTGAACTTAGAATATTAAAACAACTTTTTACCAAGGAGGAAGCCCAACTTGCTTTATCACTTGTTTTAATGCTTGAACCCGTAGAATCCATTGCCAAAAGAGCTGGCAAAAATCCAGAATATATTGAACCCATACTCATTGAAATGGGTGTCAAGGGTTTGATCCTTCATGTAAAGCGCAATAACATTAATACTTTTATGCTCCTTCATTTTGTTGTGGGAATCTGGGAATATCAGGTCAACAGACTTACCAAGGAGTTGATTAAAGATTTTAATGAATATGCACCCTTTCTCATTAACGATCAATTTAAAAATAAAACAAAACAATTTAGAGTTATACCTGTTGGCAAATCAATAAATACTGAACTTAATATCATGGATTATGAGCAGGTTGAAAATATCATAAACTCCCAGTCAAAAATACTGGTAGCTCCCTGTATATGCAGAAAAGAACACGAAATAATGGACAAGGGATGTGGCAAATTAATGGAAGCATGCCTTGTATTTGGATCCGGGGCTTATATATATGAAAGCCGTGGAATTGGCAGATCAATATCTTGTGAAGAAGCCCTTGATATTGTAAAACAAGGCGTAAAACAGGGACTTGTACCCCAGCCCTCCAATTCAATAAAACCTATTAATATATGCCTATGCTGTGACTGCTGCTGCCAGATTTTAAAAAATATCAAAGATTTTGAAGCACCGGCAAAAATAGTCCATTCAAATTTCCAGGCTTGTGTTGATCATGATGAGTGTACCGGGTGTGAGGCATGTGAAGAGATATGCCCCATGGATGCCATTGAAATGGATGATAAAAGTATTGTGGCAGTGGTAAATCTTGATCGTTGTATAGGATGCGGACTTTGTGTAACAGTCTGTGAATTTAATGCCATGTCACTTGCAGATAAAAAAGAGACAGAGAAAATAGATCCCCCGGCAAAACTTATGGATACTTACATGAAAATTGCCCAGGAAAAAGGTCTTTTTTAATAGTTCCCAGACACTAAAGGCCTCTCTCTTTTTTTATATTGTCATAGGCTTCCTGGATTTCTTTGAATTTCGTATTTGCAAATTTAATAAACTCTTCGGGAAGTCCTTTGGATTCAATTTTATCCGGGTGATATTCATTAACAAGTTTTCTATATTGTTTTTTTATCTCTTCATTGGTTGAATTTTCTTCACATTTTAAGATGGCATAATATTTATTAGTGGTTTTAACATACCTGGACTTAAGTCTTTCATAGTCAGCATTTGAATAATTGAAAATCCTTATTGCAGATAAAAGCATATGCTCTTCTTCATTTGAAATAGAACCATCTGCAGAAGAGACGCGCAGCAATACATCAATCATAAGTTCTATAATATTTGGCTGGGTTCTGAATACTGAATAAAACTGCATGGCAAAGGCATCAAAGCTTTCACTGGAATTTACAGCCTGTCTGAAAATATTCTGGGCTGTCTGCTGGCTGTTTAAATCAAGCTGAAGATCCTGCCTCATAAATGTATTAACAGCATTGATTTCTTTATCAGTTATCTGACCATCCACCTTACAAATTTTTGCAAGCATGGAAAAAGCAGCAGTAAAGAAAACAAGCTGGGCCTGCTCATTGGAAGAGAGAGTATCCCTTGTGCCCATTCTAGATCCCATCCCTGGTCCAGGTCTTGATGAGAGATATGCCTGCTCTTTTTTATCCACAAATGTATGCCCGAATGCTGCTCCCGCGATTGCGCCAATGGGGCCTCCAAGTGCAAATCCAATAGTTCCGCCAACCATTTTACCAAACCAGCTCATTTATACTCCTTTCAAATAAAAAATCTTGTATCCTTTATCAAGATTATATATATAATCATAAAAGTTTTTTGCGTCAAATTATTAATTAATTTTGAATTATAGATTCCTAATATTTAGTAATGACTAAATTAGGTTAATTCAAAACTAAAAACTGAGAATTAAAATTAAATAAAATGTTGCTAAATAAAATTATTGGGACTCTTATTATTGTTTTAAATATCGCTGGGCTTGGATTTATACTATATATGATCGGGTTGATGCTAAAAAACAATCTCTTCCCTTCAAAACAAATTATTGCTGTTAAAAAGAAACAAGGCAAAAGGAAAAAACCTGCAATTGCCAATGATGATATTATTGCAAGTAACGATGATTTACTCAAAAACATGGATTTATCTGATCTTGATAACCTAAATTTAGATGACTTTGATTAAACAGGAAATTTAAAATGAATTTTCGATTCTTATTATTCAGCATTTTAACAATCAGTTTTATGTTTGTTGGTTGTGGAGCTGCTATTGTGGGCGGTGCTGCCTATGGTGGGTATAAAGGCGCTACAGATCAAAGGTCCATGGGTACAATGATGGATGATTCTATTATCTCCACAAAAGTTAAAACCAGAATGATTGGCGATGAATTTGTTAAAGCCCGTAATATTGATGTTGATGTATTAAATGGTATTGTCTATCTTATCGGGGTGGTAGAATCTTCATCTCAAAAAAGGATGGCAGCAGACATTGCTCGGGGTGTCGAGGGTGTACGAAATATTGCAAATCAGCTAATTGTTGGAAAAAGCAGCATTGGTCAGAATTTTGACGATACAATGCTTACAAGTAAAATCAGGGTAAAACTCTTACAGGCCCCAGATATCCGCTCAACCAATATTGATGTGGATACCTATAATAATGTGATTACATTGACTGGAATTGTAAGAACCCAACAAGAAATAAACAAGGCCATTTATGTAGTGCAAAAAATTGCTGGGAACAGACATATTGTTAATAATCTAAGTGTTGGCAAGTAAATTTGAAACTCACTTATAAAGATAAACAGATATTCCCACAATAAAGAACAAAGATCTCAGCATGACTGACCAAAAGCTTTCATGGCAGAGAAGACAGATGCCTTTACTCCAGTGAGGAGCAGGTGAACCAGAATAATAGAATATTTTTTTAAACAGCTTAATCTTGACCATCAAAATAATATCATATAGCATTGCTTTAAAACAATATTATAGAGGGTAAGACAGGTTAATATGGACATAGCATCTTTTATAGGAATTATTTCAGGTTTTTCATTAATCATCAGCGCGATTTATCTTGGCGGAGATCTTCATAATTTTATAAATATCCAGGGCTTGATGATTGTATTTGGCGGCACCATTGCCACGACCTTAATCACATTTCAATTCAGGGATGTCACGGCAGCTTTCAAAGCTGCTTATTTTGTTTTTTCAAAGGACAAAGAAGATCCCAATGATGCTGTGGCAACCATGATCAAACTCAGCCATATCAGCAGGCGACAGGGCCTTCTTGAACTGAGCAAAGTTAAAACTGATTCTCTTTTCTTAAAAAAAGCATGCGGTCTTCTTGCAGACGGTTCTTCTGAAGAAGTAATTAGAGCTGCTTTGACAACGGAAATTCAATCTCTTCAAATGCGGCATTTCATTGTCCAGGATATTTTTAGGAAGATGGCTATTTATGCTCCAGCCTTTGGAATGCTGGGAACCTTAATAGGTCTTGTTCAGATGTTGAGCCGGCTTCAAGACCCGTCCAACATTGGTCCTGCAATGGCTGTTGCTCTTTTGACTACTTTTTATGGTTCTTTGTTATCCACCCTGTTTTTCCTTCCTATTGCAGGCAAACTACGATCTAGAACTGTTAATGAGATTATAAATCTTGAAATCAAAAGAGAAGGCGCAATCTCAATTATTAAAAACAATAATCCTGTTATCATATATGAAAAGCTTTCCAGTTTTATATCTTCAAGACTGCGCAAACCCTTTTCTAAAATGAACTTTAAAAATACACAATGATTTTAAAACAAAAACATGAGAGACAATACATATAATTCTGGATTTATCACCTATGATGATGAGGCAACATGGCTTGTAACCTATGCTGACCTCATGACCATTCTTCTTGTGTTTTTTGTGCTTTTATACACCCTTGCCTTTTATGAAAAAGAGAAATATAAAAACACCATAGAAACCATCAAGGTTCAGGTTAAAGATAATGCAAACCTGATCGGGTTAATGGAATTGATGGAAGTGCCTGAAACCATGGATACTAAAATAACCATTGAAGATATCACAGGAATGCATTCTAGGGAAAAAACTCTGTTTGATAAAATCACAAAATTTGCACGGACAAGCAATCAGAAACAAAATATTTCAACAAGAATCCTTGATGGTAAAATTATTGTGAGTGTTAAAGGCAAAGCATTGTTTAATTCAGGTTCTGCATCCTTAAATAATACTGCCATATCAATTTTTGATGAAATCATTCAAATCCTTAATGATTATCCTGAATATAATATCAATATTAAAGGCCATACTGATAATATCCCCATATCCACTGATATTTTTCCATCCAATTGGGAACTTTCTGCTGTCCGTGCCACTACAGTCTTAAAATATCTTATATCAAAGGGGGTTGACCCTAAACGTCTAACTGCCACGGGTTTTGGTAAGGTTATGCCCCTTGTGCCAAATACCTCTGAAAACAATAGAGCCCAAAACAGGCGGGTGGAGTTTGTGCTGGAAAAAAGGCAATGATTCTGCACATTGATATGGATGCTTTTTTCGCATCTATTGAACAAAGAGACAATCCAAGCTTAAAAAACAAACCCGTCATTATTTCTGGAAATTCAAAAAGAAGTGTTGTTGCAACTGCAAGTTATGAAGCAAGAAAATTTGGCATAGGCTCTGCCATGCCGGTTTTTAAGGCAAAACAATTGTGTGACCATCTTGAAATAGTTCCTGGCAACAGAAAAAAATACCAGGCAGAATCAAAAAAAATCATGGAAATTATTTCTCATTTCTCACCTTTGCTGGAACAGGTTTCCATAGATGAAGCATATCTTGACATTTTAGGATGTGAAAGACTGTTTGGCTCTTTTAAAGACATTGCCCTGTCAATAAAAAGCAGAATAAATCAGCAATTGGATTTAACATGTTCCATTGGCATGTCTCCCATAAAATTTCTATCAAAAATCGCCTCTGACATGAACAAACCAGATGGTTTAACTATTATAGAGCAATTAAAAGTAAAAAAATTTATTTTCTCTCTGCCCATACAAAAAGTTCCGGGAATCGGGAAAAATTCAATGAAGAATATGCAATTGCTTCAGATCAAAACCCTTGGAGATGTTAAAAAATATTCTCTGCCCCTTTTAACTCAAAAATTCGGAAAAATGGGGCAAAGACTATTGGAATTATCCAATGGTATTGATAAATCCAGAGTCGAGACTAATTATACAAGAAAATCTATTTCAAGCGAAACAACTCTTTTAAAAGACATAATTGATTTTAAAAAAGTAAAAAACATTATCCTGGGCAGATCACAGATTGTAGGCAAAACCTTAAGGCAAAAAGACCTTGTTTGTGAAAATGTTTTTATAAAGCTTAAATTTGCTGATTTTTCCCAGATCACAAGAACCAGAAAGCTTGCCTCACCCATCTGCTCTTCCTCTGCTATTTTTAATGAAGCAATGTTTTTATATGAAAAAATTAAATTAAAAAAGAAAATCAGACTCATTGGAGTTGGTGTTACTGCCCTTAAAGACAAAAACACCCCTGTCCAGATGCTGCTGATACAAGACCATGTAAAAAATGAGAAACAGTGGGAATCAGTAGATTTTGCAGTTGATTCCATATCAGAAAAATTTGGTACCTTTATTATAAACAAAGCATCTTTAACAAAAACAGATTAAAGGGAGGATCAATGCCAGAAACCATACAGATAAAACTTATTATCACAGGCAGGGTCCAGGGTGTATTTTTCAGGGCAAAAACAAAAAAAACTGCAGACAGACTTGGTATTAAGGGATATGTTAAAAACCTTTTAGATGGATCTGTAGAAGCCATGCTTAAGGGAGATTCATCCATTGTCGCCAAGATGGTAGAATGGTGCAGCAAAGGCCCTTCTGCCTCCAGAGTTGACCATATTATAAGCAAAAAAATTGAGCAGTCCACTGAACAATCAGGGGATTTTTATAAATTTGAAATCAGATATTGATCAGATTATCACTCATCTCTGATTTGTTTTTCTGGATATTTTCCTTTGATATCACCATAAAATTTTCTGATTTCTTTCATGTCAGCATCAATATTTCCAGTTGGGTAGATCAAAGGTCCTACGCCTCCTGTTTTTCTTTTATAGTCAATATAGCCAAGACTAATGGGAACGCCTGCTCCGTGGGCAATATGGTAGAAGCCTGTTTTCCAATAGGCAACTTTATTTCTTGTGCCCGATGGAGGGACAATAACTATTAATTTATCACATTTATTAAACTGCTGTATTGTGAGTTCAACAATATTATTGGATTTTGATCTGTCTATGGGAATTATTCCCAGCCATTTCATTATGAATCCAAAAGGACCTGTGGTTAAGGATTTTTTACCCATGGCATATACTTGTATTTTAAGCTGAAACGCAATTAAAAGCGTATAAAAAAAATCCCAGTTACTTGTATGGGGAGCTGCAATCATAACACATTTGGGCACATCAGGAGCTTTACCTTTGGCCTTCCAGCCAACACAAAATAACACAATTCTGCTGATAAAAGGCATTATATGCCGTATTACAGGTGTATAAAAAATAGTTGTATTCATATATGAAACCTTGGTTTATCAAAAATATACAGACCAATGGAATAACCTTATTTAAAAAATATATCATATAGGAGAACAGATGGTTTGTCATCTTGTTATTTTCCTGCCTGATACAATGATTAAAATGTTAAATTTTTAACAAAAAACCTGTAATGATCATGCAATTAAAATAATCTGTATAAATTATTCAAAATATATTGGTTTATCATGATATTCTGATAAGATCTTGGTATTCTATTTATCCATTGATATGCTTTTAAAAAAAAGGAGACAAATATGCCCATCCCAGGAAACCTGTTAACTACTGCCATGGCAGTAATGCCCCATACTGACGTTGATCAGGCTCTTAAGGCTGCATTAAGTCTTGATGTGCCATACTGGCCGCAACTTCCCAATTACAGCTATTATGAAGATATGTATGTCCAGGCAGGTGAGCATTTTCCCGGTATTGTGCTTGATATGGAGAATAAAACACTAAAATTCTCTCTGGATAAATTTATTGAAGAATTTGAGGAGACCATGGCTCATTTTGAAGAGCCTGAATACTTTGATGTCAGTGAGACCTATTCAGTTGTTTATCATGGTTTTCTCAAACTTGATTTATCGGATCGACCTGCCATTCGAGGACAGCTTGAGGGCCCTGTCAGCTTTGGCTTTAATGTTCTGGATCAAGATGACCGCCCTATCCTGTTTGATGATACTGTACGCCCTTTTATGTTTGAATTTATGTCAAAAAGAATAAATGTCCAATTAAACAATCTAAAAAAAAAGAATGCCAATGCATTTATGTTTATTGATGAACCAGGACTGCAATTTATTTTTTCCGCCATGTCAGGTTATGGTGAACAAAGAGCAAAGCAGGATCTGGATGAATTTTTTTCCATGCTTGAAAAGCCCTGCGGCATCCATCTTTGTGGAAATCCAGACTGGGACTTTCTTCTTGGCCTTGATATGAATATTTTATCTTTGGATGTTTATACAAATGCACAGATCTTTGCTGCCTGTTCACAATCAATTAAAAAATTTTTAAACAGGGGTGGAATTATTGTATGGGGCATGGTCCCGACTGGTTTTGAATCATTTGAAAAAGAGAACCTTGATTTTCTTGCATTTAAGCTCAATACAATATGGCAGGCTCTGGGCAAAAAAGGGATTGATATTGACCAGATTATAGCACAGAGTATGATATCTCCTGCCACCTGCTGCCTTGTAAATGATGACAAGGAAAAAACAGTTGAAAAGGCTTTTAAAATGACCATGGACCTTTCACATATTCTAAAACAGCAATATAATGTTACATAGATGTGCCTAAAATAGGTGCGCTTAAAATAGATGCTCCAAATATATGTGCTCCAAATATATTTACACGTGTTCTAAAATATTATTTTCATGTTCCGGCCCAGGGAGAGGTAACTCTTTGCCCTAAACTTAACAGGACATCCATGTCCGGTTAAGAGGTGAAATCGCTGCTCCCAGCGTCGTGCCTCCGCAGCGATTAAAACCCGGTCAAAAAGTTACCTCTCCCTGGGCCTCTGCTGCTGTAAACTTGAAAATCATATAACATTGTAACCATATAACAA
>CAZYDL010000008.1:0-26506 GCA_964646305.1 uncultured Desulfobacula sp.
ATATGCAAAAACGCCTGACAACATGCTGGTGATTGCCAATCGGATTGATGATATCACAACACTTGACCCGGCTCAATCCTTTGAATTTGCCGGATCTGATCTCATCCGTAATGTGTATGGTAAGCTCGTTAATTTTGACCCGGCAGATCTGAGTAAAGGCTATGTAGCTGATCTGGCTGAAAGCTGGACAGTTTCTGCAGATGGTAAGACCATTACCTTTAAAATGCGTTCCAGAGTTAAATTCCACTCCGGTAACCCTGTAACGGCAAAAGATGCCGTGTTCTCTCTGCAGCGGGCTGTGAAGCTTAATAAAACACCGGCATTTATTCTCACCCAATTCGGATTTTCTGCGGACAATGTGGACAAAACTATCAAACTTATTGATGACATGACGTTCTCAATCACCACCGATGAAAAATATGCAACGTCCTTTGTGATGAACTGTCTTACCTCTACCATTGGCGGTATTGTTGATTCCAAGACTGTCATGTCCCATGAAAAAAATGGCGATATGGGAAATAACTGGCTGAAAACTCATTCTGCAGGATCCGGAGCTTATATACTGGTCAACTGGAAACCGAATGAGTCCTACACACTGAAAGCGAATCCAAATTTCTATCTTGGCGCGCCAGTACTGAAGAAGGTAATTGTACGTCATATCATGGAATCATCAACCCAGCGACTGCTGCTTGAAAAAGGTGATATTGATCTTGCACGAAATCTCAATCCCCAGGATATTACTGCAATTAAAAAGAAGTCTGATCTGGCTGTGTACGATGACCTGCGCGGTCGTCTCATGTATATCTCCATGAACCAGAAAGACCCGAACCTTTCTAAACCAAAGGTCATCAAAGCACTTAAATACCTCATTGATTACAAAGGTATGCAGGATTCCTTTCTCAAGGGACAATACAAGGTTCACCAGGCATTTTTACCGCGAACCTACCTCGGTGAAATTGATGATCAACCCTATACATTTGATATTGCTAAAGCTAAAGCTCTTTTGAAAGAAGCAGGTGTTGCTTATGGCTTTGAAGTAAAGATTAATGTTCGTGAAGCTCAGGAACGTATTGAGATCGCCCAGTCCATTCAGCATACCTTTGGCCAGGCTGGTATCAAGGTCTCTATCGAAGTAGGTACAGGTAAACAGACACTGGCTGTATATCGCGCCCGTGAGCACCAGATTTATGTGGGTGCCTGGGGACCGGATTATCCAGATCCAAATACCAATGCGGGAACTTTTGCTTATAACCCTGATAACTCTGATGAAGTCAAGGCCACAGGACTTTTGGCCTATCGTAATGCATGGCATCTTCCTAAAATGTCTAAAGCCACCAAGGCAGCGGTCAGAGAAGGTGATCGTGATAAACGTGCGGCCATGTATCAAGCTATTCAGCGCGAGCATCAGAAGCGTGCACCATTTGCCATTATGTTCCAGAAAATTGAACAGACCGGTATGCGTGCCAATGTAAAAGGTTTGAATACAGGTGGTGCAATCACTGCCGTTTCTTACTGGGCAATTACTAAATAAACTGCAGGTTACTCTGTAATAAAAAGTAAAGGGTGGGATCGTTGTTATCCCACCCTTTACTTTTCTCTTTTGTCATATGGTTTGTAAAAACAATGACCACTAAAAAAAACAGTCCTGAAAACAGGCAGAGAAGACCATCTATTCCTCCGTGGGTTAAAGGAATGGCTAACACCTTCTTCACGATACTGGTCACCATGGTCGGTTTGCTCTTTGTCACCTTTATCATCGGCAGGGTCATGCCAATTGATCCAGTGCTCTCCATCGTCGGTGAAAGTGCTTCACGGGCGACCTATGAAGCAGCCTATCATGAACTTGGACTGGACAAATCCCTGCTCATTCAATTTTT
This sequence comes from uncultured Desulfobacula sp., assembly GCA_964646305.1. GTDB lineage: Bacteria > Desulfobacterota > Desulfobacteria > Desulfobacterales > Desulfobacteraceae > Desulfobacula. Next base: position 1,878 of record CAZYDL010000008.1, read on the forward strand.
TATTTTTTTATGGGATATTGCCCATGGAAATTTTGGTGAATCGCTGCTCACGGCACGACCTGTGTCTCAGGATCTTATCCGTGTTTTTCCCGCCACATTTGAACTTGCAACTGTTGGAACCTTCTTTGGTGTTTTATTTGGGGTTCCTCTCGGTGTGATTGCTGCAGTAAAGCGGGGAAGCTGGATTGATCATATTGCCCGGGTTGTTGCCCTGATTGGATATTCCATGCCGGTATTCTGGATCGGACTTATCGGCCTGCTGGTTTTTTATGGTATACTTGGCTGGATCGGTGGGCCAGGAAGGCTTGATATCTTCTACGTCGACATGGTGCCCACTGTTACCGGTATGATTTTAGTGGACAGCCTTATTATGGGAGATATGGATATTTTTAAAAACGCTGTCTCACATATTGTCCTGCCTGCCGCATTGCTGGCCTATTATTCCCTGGCGTATATTTCGCGAATGACACGCTCTTTTATGCTGGAACAGCTTGACCAGGAGTATATAGTTACGGCACAGGTCAAAGGATTATCGGCAAATGCCGTGATCTGGCGCCACGCCTTCGGCAATGTAAAAGTGCCGCTGGTAACAGTTATTGCGCTTTCCTATGCTGCATTATTGGAGGGATCTGTACTCACAGAAACTATTTTCTCCTGGCCCGGCATCGGCTCTTATATTACTACAGCTCTCCTTTCTGCCGACATGAATGCAGTTCTGGGTGGAACCGTCGTGGTTGGCCTGGTATTTGTCTGTCTGAATATTTTTTCCGACCTGCTCTATAAATTTTTTGATCCAAGGGCAAAATGAGTATGAGTACAAAAATCAAAAATCCTCAAAAATCTTTAAGTCTGTATGAATGGTTAACAACGGATTCACCTGCCTCTCGTAATCAGGCAAGACTTTCTTCCTGGTATATGTCATGGCTGGAATTACGCTCGAATCCCATGGCCATGTTCGGGATAACGATTCTTGTGGCACTGTTACTGATAGCGTGGTTCGCACCGTTTTTGGCACCCCAAAGCCCTTTTACCCAGGATCTTGCTGCACGCCTTTCTCCTCCAGGAGAAGGCGGCTATATTTTAGGCTCGGATTCGCTGGGAAGGGACATTCTGAGCAGGCTCATCTATGGATCCCGCATCACCCTGTATATTGTTTCACTGGTTGCCCTTATGGCACCCATTGTCGGCCTGTTTGTCGGTACTGCGGCGGGTTATCTCGGAGGATGGGTTGATATTGTCCTGATGCGTATTACCGATATTTTCCTGGCATTTCCAAAACTGATACTTGCCCTTGCATTTGTTTCCGCGCTTGGTGCCGGTATTGAGAATGCAGTTCTGGCAATTGTCCTGACTTCCTGGCCACCCTATGCCCGGATTGCCAGGGCAGAAACCCTGACTATCCGTGATGCCGACTTTATCCACGCCATAAAATTGCAGGGAGCCGGGCCTTTACGGATCATTACCCGCCATATATGGCCCCTGTGTATCTCTTCGCTTGTTATCCGGGTAACATTGGATATGGCTGGTATTATCCTTACCGCCGCAGGCCTTGGCTTTCTTGGCCTTGGCGCACAGCCGCCATCACCGGAATGGGGTGCCATGATTTCCTCAGGGCGCCAGTTTATTCTTGACCACTGGTGGGTGGCAACCATGCCGGGCCTTGCTATTTTTATCGTGTCCCTTGCCTTTAACCTGTTAGGTGACGGTCTTCGCGATGTACTCGACCCAAAGAAGAGTTCAAAATGAATAATCTCCTGGAAGTAAAAAATCTGACTGTAAAGTTTCCGACCCGTAACGGTATTTTTAAAGCGGTGCGCAATATCTCCTTTTCTCTTGGCCGTGAACGGCTTGGGATTGTGGGTGAATCCGGCTCGGGGAAATCCATGACCGGAAGGGCTATTTTAAGGCTTATCAAAAATCCCGGTATTTTAGAGGCCGACCATATTACCCTTGAAGGAAAGGATCTGTTGACGCTTTCTGAAAAGGAAATGTACAAAGTGAGAGGGCATAAAATTTCGATGATCATGCAGGATCCGAAATTTTCTCTCAATCCGGTCATGCGTATAGGTGATCAGATCTGTGAGGCGTATCGTCTGCATACTCGTGCCAGCAAGGCGGAGGCAAAAAAGAAAACCCTGGCAATGCTGGAAACTGTTCTTATTCGTGATCCGGAACGGGTGTTTAATGGCTACCCGCATGAAATGTCGGGAGGAATGGGACAGCGTATCATGATTGCCATGATGCTTATTCCCGATCCACAAATTCTTATTGCCGATGAACCAACTTCGGCTCTCGATGTAACTGTGCAGAAGGAAGTTCTGGAAATCATGGATAAGCTGGTGCAAGAACGCGGCATGGGCCTGATTTTCATCAGCCATGATCTGAACGTTGTTTCAGCATTCTGTGATCGAGTTCTGATCATGTACGCTGGAAAGATTGTAGAGACCTGCCGGGCCGACCGCTTGCATGAAGCTACACATCCATACACTGTCGGGTTGCTCAACTCCATCCCTCAACTGGAACATCCGGTAGATCATCTTCAGGTACTGCAGCGTGATGAGGCCTGGAGCAAGGCCCCTAGTGTCAACGGCATAGTGAAAACGGAGAACATAGCGTGAGTAAAGAAAACAATGCCGGAATAGGGCTGGAACATGTAAATGTTTGGTTTGGCGAGGACGAGGAGCGCGTAGATGCGGTCAAAGATGCCGCTTTCACTGTTCCATTCGGAGGAAGTTTCGGACTGGTGGGTGAATCCGGATCGGGAAAATCAACAATACTCCGTGCAATTACCGGTCTTGCCCCTAACTGGTCAGGAAGCATCTCAGTGCTTGGCAAGGAGCTTGGTCACGGTCGGGAAAAGGAGTTCTACAGCGCTGTACAGATGGTGTTCCAGGACCCCTATGCTTCACTCCATCCGCGTCAGACTGTTGACCGTGTACTGACGGAAGCACTTACCCTGCACGGATTCGATAACGTTAACGACCGTATCGTCAAGATTCTTGATGACGTCGGCCTGGACCGGTCATTCCGTTTCCGCTGGCCCCACCAGCTATCGGGTGGGCAGAGACAACGAGTCGCAATTGCCCGCGCTCTGATTATCGAACCTACCATCCTGCTACTTGACGAACCTACATCCGCCCTGGATGTTTCTGTCCAGGCGGAAATTTTAAACCTGTTGACGAGATTACGTGGAGAGAGAGAGTTGACCTATCTGATGGTTTCCCATGACCTTGCCGTAGTTGGCCATATGTGCAGCAAAATTGCAGTGATGAACGATGGTGAAATAGTTGAGGTACTGGACGTAGAAGATCTGCGGGCATTAAAAGCTAACCATCCCTATACAAAGCAGTTGCTAGATGCCAGTGTGCAGAAACGAAAGAATGAATGAATCCCCTATGAAGCTCTTACCTATAAATCAGATGCTGCAATTTCCGACTATCAATAAATATAGGACTACAGAGAGAAAAATATATGGCACATGAAAAAGGCAGCATTAATGTGAGTGTTGCAAATCTCTATAAAAATTCCTGCTATGAGAGTGAAATTATAACCCAGGGTCTGCTTGGCGAAGATGTACAGATTTTACAAAATAAAAATGATTTTATCAAAATTCGTCAAAAAGATGGTTATAAAAGCTGGATCAGCAGACACCAGATTTCTCAACCAGTAATCATTACAGGCAAAAAAATTATTGTCAGGGATCACTTCATCGGGATCTTTAAGGACAAAGAGCTGTCACTTCCATTAAAAGATGCTGTTATTGGCTGCTGCCTTACAACAGTGGATGAAGATGAAAACCTTTATAAAATTCACCTGCCCACAGGCGAATCCGGCTGGACCCATAAAAAACATTTTACTGCTTTTCCTGAACTTTCAAAGGATGCAATAATAAATCTTGCAAAAGAATTTTTAGGATACCAGTATTTCTGGGGTGGCAAAACTCCAAAGGGATTTGATTGTTCCGGCTTTGTTCAGCTTGTATTTGCCCTTCTTGGAAAACAGATCAGCCGTGATGCCTGGTTACAGGTAGATGAGGGGTTGCATCTTGCTGACACTTTTGAGGATGCCGGGATTGCCGACCTTCTTTTTTTTGGAAGCAGCCAAGATAAAATCACCCATGTGGGTATCAGTCTTGGAAATCAAAAATTCATCCATGCTCTTGGCTGGGTAAGAATTAACAGCCTGAATAAAGATGATCCTGATTTCAGCCCGGAACATTTAAAAACATTTATTGCTGCAAATAGATTTATATAACTTTAAGGAAACAATGAAAATAACCAGGATCAGGACACAAACAATAAAAGTTCCCTTGAAAAGAACCTTTAAAACATCATTAAGATCTGTTGATGAAATAGAGAATATATTTGTCTTTATTGAAACTGATACAGACATGACAGGTTTTGGTGCTGCTGCTCCCACTGCTGTGATTACAGGAGAGACAACAGATTCAATCAAAGGTGCTGTTAACCATATCAATGATAACCTGGCAGGATTGGAAGTAGTCAATTTTGAAGCTGTCATGCAAAAACTTAACTCCTGCATTATTGGCAACACTTCAGCCAAAGCAGGTGTTGACATGGCATTGTATGATCTCATTGCAAAATATTATAAGACACCTTTGTACAGATTTCTGGGGGGTAAAGCTCAAAACCTTGAGACAGATACCACCATCAGCATTGATACCATTAAAAAAATGGCCGTGGATGCACAAAAGGCAGTCAAAGATGGGTTTGGAATATTAAAACTCAAGGTGGGCAATGATCCTGGCCTTGATATTAAACGCCTGGCCGCTGTCAGTAAAGCTGTGGGGCCGGACATCAGGCTCAGGATAGATGCAAACCAGGGATGGAAGCCCAAGCAGGCTGTGTATGTAATGCATGAGCTTGAAAAGGCGAACATCATTATTGATATTCTTGAACAACCCGTTGCTGCCAGAGATTTTAAAGGCATGAAATATGTCCGTGACAATGTTGCAATCCCTGTCTATGCAGATGAAAGTGTATTTTCTCCTGAAGATGCTTTGGAAATCATAAAAATGGATGCTGTTGATGGAATAAATATAAAATTGATGAAATGCGGCGGCATCTATAATGCCCTTAAAATAGCTGCCATTGCAGAATCTGCCAATATAAACTGCATGATAGGCTCCATGATGGAAACAAGTATAAGTGTTACAGCAGCAGCCCATCTTGCAATTGCAAAAAACATTATCACAGGGTATGATCTTGATGCTCCTCTTTTTATGAAGAAAAACCCGTTACAGGGTGGAATGGAATATAATGCATCAACAATTTCATTGCCTGAGCTTCCCGGGCTTGGAATAAAAGCACTAAACACTGCATAAAATAAGATTAAAGGGATAATGATTCATGAAAATCTATATCAGCGCAGATATTGAAGGCATCACTGGAACAACTGACTGGAGTGAAGTAACAAAAAGCAGTGATGAGTACACCCAGTTTCAGGAGCAGATGACAAAAGAGGTGTGTGCTGCCTGTGAAGGAGCTTTTGAAGCAGGAGCCACCAGTATAGTTGTAAAAGATGCCCATTCAACTGCCCGCAATATCATTGCAGGAAAATTGCCTGAAAAAGTAAAACTTATCAGGGGCTGGAGCAGACACCCTTATATGATGATGCAGGAGATAGATAAAAGCTTTGATGCGGCTTTTATGATTGGATATCACTCTGCCGCAGGAGCAGGGGGCAACCCCCTTGCACATACCATGAGCAGTGCTAAGGTTGCAGATATTGAAATAAACGGACATGCCCTTGTGTCTGAATTTTTTTTAAACACTTATACAGCAGCTCTTGAACAGGTTCCTGTTGTTTTTTTATCAGGCGACAAGGAAATATGCAGGGAAGCAAAAAAGCTTTTACCTGAAATCACCATGGTTTCAGTAAAGGACGGACATGGTGGGTCAACCATCAATATTCATCCAGACGAGGCAATAGAGAGAATCAGGGCAGCAGCAAAAAAAGCCCTTAAAAAACCCCCTGCTCCTTTTAACTTTGAACTGCCGGAATATTTTACTATTCAAACAACTTATTTTGATATAAAAGATGCCTATAAGGTGTCGTTTTATCCAGGATCAAAACTTGTCTCTCCAAAAACTATATTATTTGAAGCTGACAACTATTTTGATGTTTTAAGAATGCTGATGTTTACTTTGTAATATAATCAGGATAAAAAATTACAGGCTTGCCTAATCTTTTATCTCCAATCCAAACAAAAAAACCCACGTAAGGGAAGGAATTCAAATAATTTTTCCAGGAAAATTTTAAAATGGGACAACAATTATTTGTCACCGATTTTGACGGTACACTATTAAACGATAATAAAACCATTTCCCGTAAGGATCTTAAGACACTTCAAGAACTCAAGAATAGAAATGTTATCATTGCAGTGGCAACCGGTCGATCTGTCCATTTATTTAAAAAAGCCCTTTTAGCCATGGAAAGTGGTAAAGGCCATAAAAATATTCCCCTTGACTATGTTATCTTTTCAACCGGTGCCGGTATAATGACATTTCCTGCCGGCAAGTTGATATACAAAAGAGCCATGGATCATTTGGATATTCAAAAAATCACAACTTATTTTGATAAGTGCAATATTGATTACATGGTACATAAAGCCATACCAGACACTAGCTGTTTTTTCCATAAATCCTTTGGTAATCATAACCCTGATTTTTATACAAGACTGGCGCTGAATGAAGAATGTGCACAACCCTTTCCAGAATCTTTTAAAAATTTTGGCCATGCCACCCAGGTGCTGGGCATAATCCCGGCAGGGAAAACAACCCATGGGATCGATGCCATCAAGCAGTCGTTGCCAGACTTTAGTGTGATCCATGCAACTTCTCCACTGGACCATCAATCATCGTGGATTGAGGTGTTCCATAAAGATGTTTCCAAGAGCAAGGCAGTTTCATGGCTCTCCAAGCAACTGGGAATTGAAAAAAAAGATGTAATATCCGTTGGAAATGATTATAATGATGAGGATCTGCTTTCCTGGTCCGGGCAGGCATATGTGGTCAGCAATGCACCAAATTCCCTGAAAAAAAGATTTAAAATAGTATTGTCAAATAATCATTCGGGAGTGACCCAGGCAGTTGCAGCCTCAGGTCTTTTTGCCAGTTAAAAATGCTTTGCATCCACTAGGAAAGTTCTATATGTTGCTTTTGCGCTTTTTAATTAATGCAGAATTACAGATTCTTGAAACACAATAATCATGTATGGTTCACACTGATAACGCAGTGACCTTTAAAAACCTCATTTGCAGTACCAGTCTTGAAAATATGGTTTGTCTCTTTATTCCAGTATATCTCAAGATCTCCGCCATCAAGATGGATAATGGCGTTTTGATCTGCCTTTTCTGCAAGATTTGCTGCAACTAGGCTGGCACAGGCTCCAGTACCACAGGCAAGGGTGATACCGGCACCTCTTTCCCATACCCTCATTTTTAATTCCCTGGGATTCATAACTTCAACAAATTCAACATTGGTTTTTTCAGGAAATCTTTCATGATGTTCAATTAAAGGGCCAAGTTTTTCCACATCCACTTTTGTTATATCATCAACAAAGAGTACACAATGGGGATTTCCCATGCCAACTGCGGTAACACTGTATTCCATGCCCTTGACCATAATATTTTCTTTTGCACTTGTCCTGTTTTTACTTTTAAAGGGAATATCTTTACATAAGAGGACAGGCTCTCCCATATCCACTTTTATTGACTGAACCACACCATTATCATTGACAATTACCTCTGGAATAATGGTGCCAGCCTGTGTATCCACCCTTATTTTCTTTTTTGAAACAATCTTGTTTTCATAGAGATATTTTGCAAAGCATCGCATGCCGTTGCCACACATCTGAGGCTGGGAGCCATCGGAATTATATATCCTGAATGTGATATCAAAGTCAGAGGATTCAAGGATCAAAATAATACCGTCTGCACCAATTCCAAAATGTCGGGAACAAAGCTTTTTTGCAAGCAGAGAATAATTTTTGTACTCTGAGATTTTCTGGTCCCTGTCATCAATGATAATAAAATCATTACCAAGACCATGCATTTTAACAAATTCAAGTTCCATGCTTTTTCAAGCTACCCTCCCATGAATGATTTGATTAAAAAATTTATGCAAACAGAGAAAGCTGCTCTCTTCTGGCATCGGCATGCTGGATTGTAACCTGGATAATATCACCGCTTTTGGGCTTGATGCCGCCGGTGGGAAGTTTTGCTTCAAGCATGAATTCCTTGATCAATATATTATAGTGATCCCTGTAACTGTCAATCACTAATGCTTCATAGGTGCTGCCTCTCATGGATTCCAAATGTTTGGTGATCCAGTATCGTTTTCGCATGGCCTGTGCTCTGCCGGCATTGGCAATGTTAATGGAGACTGTCTGAAGAATATAATCAAGTTCATCTTTGGAATAGGCTTTGCCATATCCAAGAACTGCTTTTATCTGTCGTTGTGTTAAAAGGTCATGATATCTTCTAATGGGAGATGTTGCTGTGACATAGGCTTTAACACCAAGGCCTGAATGGGCCTGGGGTTTTGTGCCGATGATAGCACGGCTTAAATGTTTTCTCTGCATGAAATTTAAAATCAAAGAGGTCTCAATGCCTTTAAAAAGCCTTTGAGATGGTTCAGCCTGGGATCTGAAAACAGCAGGCATATCATTGTTGCCAAGAAATTGTGCCATGAGAGTATTGGCAAGAATCATCATTTCCGAGACCAGCATGCGGGAAGGATTTTCCCTGTCAATTTTTGAATATCCAATTTCCTGGTTTTCTTCTATCCATACATTAACTTCAGGCAGAGTGATCTGCACAGCTCCTGCCTTAAGTCTTTTTTCCCTGAGCTGCGTAGCAATTTTATACAAGGTTGTAATGGGATCATTCTGCCCGTTGAGCAGGTTGGCTTCAGCATAGCTCATCTGCTTGTGAACCTTGATAATACTTGGGATGATTGTAAAATCCTGTATTTCAAAAAACCGGTTCATTTTCACAATGGTACTTATACCTGGTCTTATTGCGTTCTCTTTAAGGCTGCAAAGATCTTCTGAAAGTTTGGAAGGTATCATTGGCAGCTTATCATCGGGCATGTAAATGGAGCTTGCTCTGTCCCGTGCGGCAATATCAACGGGGTCATCAGATTTAATAAATGCATCAACATCAATGATATGAATTCCAAGGGTATAGCCGGTTTCTGTATTTTCAAGACTTATGGCATCATCAAAATCAAGTGTGGACTGACCGTCAATTGTGATTAAAGGAATATTGGTAAGGTCTTTTCTTAAAGGGTCATCAAAAAAATTGGTCTGGGTGGCAGCAAGTTGTTTTTCCTGTTCCAATACATCCTTTGCAAAGGAAGTGGGGATCTGCATGGCCAGGATATTAATATTCTCATTTTGTTCCCAGATACCTGCCTGTACAAATACATTAAACAATTGCTCAGCAGAATTAAGAGGGGATTTTTTCAGGATGCTCCTGGCTATCATTTTGGAATCAGAATCATTGTTAAACAGATAATAGGACTTCAGTATTTTTATAATATCCTGGTCAGCACTTATACTGCTGCCGTTTTTATTGTTCAAGACATCATTAATCCAGGCAGCACCTTTTTGAATCTGTCTCTCTTGTTTTTCAACTCTTTTGATTTGTCGTCTTCTTTGTTCTACCTGTTTAAGAGTATAGGGAATAAAAATAGATTTATTGAATTTAAAATAGATTTTGTCTTGAAAAAAAGCACGGATAACAGCAGCTTCATGATCTGAATTTACAGGAGGGTCAAAACAAAACGCAGTCATGGCAGAAAGATCAATCTCTTCTGGTTCTTCGTGGAAAAGCTCCCATATCTCTATAATATCAACATTTTTTGAAAGATTATCCCTGGTTTGGGCAAGCTGTTTTAATAGTTTTACCATGGACTGCCTTGTAAGGGATGTATCAAGGCAATTGTTTGATATATGAGACAATCGTTTTTCAGAAAAATTAACTTCCCGATTGTTCTCATTTAGCAATCCCAGCTTGCCTTTTTTCTCCTGCAAGACTACAGCAGCAATGATTTTCTGCTGATCAATATATTCTACTATACACCCTTTTATCATGGGTGGAACAATAGCATTTAAAAAAGCATTTTGTCAAACAAACTCACTGACACAGGTATGGGATAAATAGCCTGTTAAATACTAAAAAATTAAATTTCCTCTTGACTTTTTTTTGTTATCTGGTAAAACAACGCACTGAAATAGTTAAATCAAAGCTTTTCTAATTCAGAAAGGAGATTGGTATGAATGAGAGTGATCTAATCAACTATATGTACATTCTCCTATTCCTTGTCGGTGGCTGTATCACAGTTTTTATCCCCTTTGTTATCTCCTACTATATCCGTCCTAAAACCATTGAATATCAAAAATCATTTCAGCCTTATGAGTGTGGAGTTGACCCCTTTAAACAGATGTGGGATTATCGTTTTGGAATTTCCTACTATTTATATGCATTAATTTTCCTGGCATTTGATGTCGATGTCCTCTATCTCTTTCCTGTTGCAACAATTTATAATACAGATAAAATAACGGCTGTACGTGGAATAAGTGAAATTTTTATTTTTATTGGTATCTTGTCCCTTGCAATAATTTACGCATGGGTTAAAGGAGTTTTTAAGTGGGAGAGAAAAACAGTCAGGTAAAAGGTATTGATGCCTTTGCTGCCAGATTAAGGGCAGAGTCTGAACACAATGCAATTGAACGTGAAGGTGCAATGCTCAGCCAATTGCTGCTGACAGACAAAGTGCTTAAAGTTTGCCAGGCAAATTCCTTGTGGCCCATGACATTTGGGCTTGCATGCTGTGCCATTGAAATGATGGCAACTGGAATGGCAAGGATTGATATTTCAAGATATGGAGCAGAAGTTTTCAGGCCATCTGCAAGGCAGTGCGATCTTCTAATAATATCTGGGACAGTCAATAAAAAAATGGCACCGGCGGTTATTACTCTCTATGAGCAGATGCCATCACCCAAATGGGTTATTGCAATGGGTAATTGCTCCATATCCGGAGGTCCCTTTGCAGTTGAAGAAAATTATAATGTAATTGAGGGTGTTGATAAACTCATTCCTGTTGATGTTTATATTCCAGGGTGCCCACCAAGACCGGAAGCCCTTATAGACGGGATATTAAAACTGCAGGAAAAAATTGCAGGAAAACGTTATCCCTGGCCCCAGCGTAAAATGCCTGAGAATCCGGAGATTAAATCATAATGGGTATTACAATTGAATTATTCAAAACCTTAAAAACCCTTAAAATTAAAGCTGTTGAGGCTGATTATAAAAAACAGGGCTATCATGTTGAAGTTTTGCTTGAAAAAAATCAGGTTAGAGATTTTGCAAAGATTATGCTTGAAAAAGAGTTTTATCTTGATTTTATGACAGCTGTTCATATTGAGTCAGGTTTTCAGGCTGTTTATCAATTTGGACATTTTGAAGAGTCCTGCCATATTAATGCAAAGGCTGAAACCCGTGATGGCACAATTGAAACAATTTGTGATATTTTTCACGGTGCCAACTGGCATGAGCGTGAAGCCCATGATTTTTACGGGCTCAAATTTTTAAATCATCCTGATTTAAGGGTTCTTATCCTTGATGAAGAAGATAGCGACCTCAATCCTCTGCTTAAAAGCGGTAAAAAACTTAAAAGCCTTGAGGGAATCACAAGGAACGAAGAGCCACAAGATAAACCTGCTAAATCCGCCACAAAGAAAACAGCTGTAAAAGCAAAAGAGAAGAAAGCAAAACCTGAAATTGAGCCTGAAGACAAAAAAGATGATAAACCTGTGGAGCCAAGCTGATGGAAACACTTACAACAAGATTCAGTGCCATTCAAGATCCCGATGAAAAGCACAAATTTCTGCTTAATATGGGTCCACAGCATCCATGTACCCATGGTGTTCTTCGCATTGTTCTGGAGATGGATGGTGAACACGCAATGGGCATAGACCCCATTCTTGGATATGGGCACCGCATGCATGAAAAAATGGCAGAATGCCGTCCATGGTCTGGATTCTACCCTAATACAGGAAGAATAGATTATGGCGGTGCAATAGCATACAACCATGGTTATTGTGCATTAATTGAAAGAATGGCCGGCATTGAAGTTCCTGAAAGAGCTGAATATATCAGGGTTATAACTGTTGAACTCAACAGAATAGCAAGTCACTTTCTCGGAGTGGGTGCCTATGTCATTGACCTTGGAGCTTTTACCCCGATTTTATATATGTTTGATGATCGCGAAGACATACTTGATGCTCTCGAAGATATTACAGGCTCAAGACTTACCTATTGCCATCATAGAGTCGGTGGTGTTTCAAAGGACATTGATGACCTGTTTATAAAAAGAACAAGGGCCATTATTAAAACCATACGCTCACGTTTTGATATGTATGACAGGCTTGTTACAGGAAATATTATTTTTCTTAAACGTACTAAGGATGTTGGTATTATATCTTTGGATATGGCAAGAAGATATGGAGCAACAGGTCCTGTTCTAAGGGGTTCCGGGCTTGGCTTTGACATAAGAAAAAATGAGCCCTACTCAGCTTATCCTGAATTTGATTTTGATATTCCAATTGGGGAAAACGGTGATGCCTTTGACCGCTATATTGTAAGAATGCTTGAAATTGAGCAAAGCCTGCGTATAATTGAGCAGGCCCTTGATAAACTGCCAGACGGCCCTGTCATGGCAAAAGTTAAAAGAATAAAACTCCAGCCCGGAGACTGCAGTTTTTCAGTTGAAGCAGCAAGGGGTGTTTTAACATATTACCTTGTGGGCGATGGCAGCAATGTACCATATAAACTAAAGATCAGGGTGCCGTCCTACTCTAATTTAAGCCTTCTCGAAGAGTTATGCAAAGGTGTTCTTCTTGCTGACCTTGTTTCAACAATGGGCAGTCTTGATCTTATAATTCCGGAAATCGACAGGTAGAAATATGGATTTTATTGTTGATATAATCACAAAGTACTCTCTTGTCAGAATGGTGATAGCTTTTTCACTGCTCATAGCCATCATAATGATGAATGCCATTGTCATGGGTTATCTTGAAAGAAAAGTATGTGCCAGAATTCAGCGCCGCTGGGGACCCATGGAAGTTGGCGTTCAAGGCTGGATGCAGATGTTTCTTGATGGCGTGAAACTTCTTGCAAAACAGCTTATTGTGCCCAGAGAAACAAACTCCTTTCTCTTCAGGATGGCTCCATTGCTTTGTTTTACACCTGTTGCAATGGTTTTTGCGGCCATTCCCTTTAGTGAATCCCTCTATGGAATCAACCTTAATATAGGTCTTATTTATCTTCTTGCCATGGGTTCACTCAATGTATTTTCAATTTTAATAGCAGGATGGAGCTCAAATAATAAATATTCTCTATTTGGTGCCATGCGCTCTGTGGCCCAGAACATTGCCTATGAGATACCGATTTTATTGTCGCTGCTTTCCGTTGTCCTTGTAACTGCATCATTTAATTTTAAGGAAATTGTTGAATATCAAAGTGGTCTTCTCTCTTTCTGGATGTGCCAGCCAGTGGCTTTTATCATATTTCTCATTGCAGGGTGTGCAGAAACAAATAGAGCCCCCTTTGACCTGCCTGAAGCGGAAAGTGAGCTCACCGCAGGTTATTTTACTGAATATGGCGGGTTTTCCTTTGGTCTTTTTGCAATATCAGAATACGGCAATCTGTTTATCATGAGTTCTCTTGCAACAATAATGTTTCTTGGTGGATGGCATGGCCCATTTGGGCTGGATTTTTACAGCGGACCCATATTTGGAGCATTCTGGTTTTTACTGAAAGTGTTTATTATAATGCTGATCATGATATGGGTTAGATGGACATATCCAAGGGTACGTTTTGACCAGTTAATGAATCTTTCATGGAAATATTTAATTCCATTTTCCCTGGTTAATCTTTTAATTACAGCAGTTATAGTGAAAATAATATGAGCGGATATTTCAGCGAAATATTTACAGGCGGCAAAAGTCTTCTTGTTGGACTTGGAGTAACTTTCAAGGCATTGATAACTCCTGTTGTTACTGTCCAGTATCCCAGGGAAAAAATTGATATAAGCCCGAATATGAGAGGGCATATTGACCTTGTGAAAGACCTGGACTCAAAAAACGGACTGCATAGATGCATTGTATGCGGTCTTTGTATGAAAAACTGTCCTTGCAGCGCCATTATTGTAAAAGGCGAAAAACAAGAAGGTGTTAAGGGAAAAGTTTTAACAATATTCAGCCTTGATTTTTCAAAATGCAGCCTTTGTGGTCTTTGTGTTGAATCATGCAAAAAAGATGCAATTTATTTTTCCGATGAATATGAAATTGCCGCCTTTTCCAGGGATGCTTTTCATTTTGATTTACTTCAACGAGTTGAGCAGGAGGTTGCAAAATGATTGCTTATTACCAGATCATAGCACAGATAATGTTTGTGGCTTTTATTTTGTTGACCATTATAGGAGCCTTGCTTGCAGTTAATGCAAAAATTTTAATGCACTCTGTTCTCGGACTTGCTGTATGTCTTCTTGGAGTTGCAGGGTTGTATTTTTATCTTGGAAGCATGTTTTTGGCATTGATGCAGATAATGATTTATGTGGGAGCAGTCTGTATAGTGCTGGTATTTGGTATTATGGTGGGTCATACGCCAAATGAGAGTGCCAAAAAAAATAATATTGGCAGAAATACCCTTCTTGGTATAGTTGCTTCCGGCATTGCAGGTTTGGGACTTGTTATAACTATATTTGGAAGAACTTCCTGGGAAAAACCAGCAGCTACAATTGGAAATTTTTCCATTGAGTGGATAGGAGAGAACCTGCTTTTAAAATACTGTCTTGCCTTTGAACTTATCTCTGTTGTTCTGCTCATTGCCATTGTCGGCTCCATAATTCTTGCAAAGGGAGGAAGGGAAGAAGAGATATGATAATAATAAGTAATAATCTTAACACTTACCTTATTCTTGCTGCATTTCTTTTTGCCATGGGGCTTTATGGAATGGTAAGGCATAAAACTTTTATTGGAATGCTTGTTTCAACCGAACTGATATTAAATGGTGCAGGACTAAATTTTATGGCATTTAATAAATTTACAGCTCCTGACCCTGCCACAGGGCAGATAATTACACTGTTTATCATGGGGATAGCAGCAGCAGAAGCTGCAATAGTGGTAAGTTTTATACTTGCTGTTTATAGAAAATATAAAACAAGTGACCCTGAAAGTCTAAAAGGACTTCAAGGTTAATCTACTGATATAAATTTTTTGATTATGATTGGGTATTATTTTTTTAAGGTTTAATATTTTATGGATATTTCAAACACACCTGGCCTGATTTTTTTAACGACTGCGATTCCAATGGTCACGGCATTATTGATAATGTTTTCCGGGAAAAAGCCTAATCTGCGTGAGTCATGGGCGGTAATCGGTGCATTGTTAACTTTTTTGTCTGTTTTAAACCTTCTGCCCCAGATTCTGGCAGGTGGTAATCCGGAACACACTTTTTTTACAATACTTCCAGGAGTATGCATTAAATTGCGCCTTGACGGCATGGGACTTTTATTTGCCGGCACTTCATCTTTTCTCTGGATACTGGCTGCATTCTATTGTGTGGGATATATGCGGGGATTGGATGAACATGCACAGACAAGATTTTATGTCTGCTATGCCATATCAGTGGGCGCTGCCATGGGAGCAGCCTTTGCCGGCAATCTTTTTACCCTATACCTTTTTTATGAAATCGTCTCCATTGCAACCTACCCCCTTGTCATGCATCACCAGGACAAAGAAGGTTACGAAGGCGGGCAAAAATATATTGTTTATCTCTTTTTTACATCAAAGGCCTTTCTTTTAACAGGAATGGTTCTTTTGTATATGCAGTGCGGAACCCTTGATTTCAATGCCACAGGAGTCATGGAAGGAATTTTTCCAGCAGATGCCAGCAAACCCCTTGTAATTGTAATTTACCTCATGTTTCTGTTTGGCTTTGCAAAATCAGGTATTATGCCTCTTCATAACTGGCTTCCCTCTGCAATGGTTGCTCCAACCCCTGTGAGTGCACTTTTACATGCAGTTGTTGTTGTAAAAGTCGGTGTATTTTCAACCGTGCGTGTCATGCTTTCAATATTTGGGACAGACCTTTTATCAAGTACAGGGCTTGGAATTTTTACAGCCTATTTTGTCTCTTTTACAATAATAACAGCTTCCATAATAGCTCTTACCAAAACAAATCTTAAGGCAAGACTTGCCTATTCCACAGTCAGCCAGCTTTCATATATTATACTTGGTGCTGCAATGTTCACGCCCAACAGTGTTACCGGCGGCATTATACATATTACCAACCACGCCTTTGCAAAAATCACTCTGTTTTTCTGCGCCGGAGCCATCATGGTTGCATCGGGTAAAAAAGACATCAGTGAGATGGGCGGGCTTGCCAAAAGAATGCCCCTTACAATGGCGGCATTTGCCCTTGCTTCCCTAAGTATGATTGGCGTGCCTCCTGTGGGTGGATTTGTTACAAAATGGTATCTTGCCATAGGAGCCATGGATATTCACAATTGGATAATCCTTACCGTGCTTCTTGTCTCAAGTCTTTTAAATGCAGGATATTTTTTGCCTATAATTATCCAGGCATATTATGGAAAACCACCTGAAGAGGATAAAGATCAAACCAATAACCTTGAAAAGCGTCCACTTATCATGTTCATGGTTATACCCCTTTTAATAACAGGAGTGTTTTCTGTGGCATTTGGTTTTTATCCAGATCTGTTTTTAAACATTATAGGTGTTGTTGATACTAACTTTTTTGCAAATATTCTTAAAAGTGTAGCGGGGTCATGATGGGTCAGATTATTACATATTTAAGGAACCACTCTTCTGGTCTGAAGTTTATATTTTTCGGATTTTTAATTTTTACCATTGTCTTTGATGTATTTGCACACAGGCATGAGCCCCATTTCTGGGGAGATAGTATCATTGGCTTCTGGGCATTTTTCGGCGGTTTTGCCTGCCTTGGTATGAGTGTGGTCTGCAAAGGTCTTTATAAAAACTGGCTTAAACAGGATGATGATTATTATGATAAATAGTTCTATTTTTATGCATCCGGCAACATTTTTTATTATTGGCGCCATACTGCTGCCCTTTGTTAAAAGGGTTCATATCAGCCTGCAAAAAATAATATTAGTTGTAGTTCCTGTTCTTGCAATTATTCAGGTTAATCTGGCTTTGCCGGAAAGCTTCGGTCTTGTAAACTATCTTGGTTTTGACCTGATTTTCGGCAGAGTTGATAAACTGTCTCTCATATTTTTAAATGTATTTACAATAATGGCTTTGATAGGCTCTATTTACGGGCTTCATGTAAACGAAAGCGGACAGCATATCGCAGGCTGGCTCTATGTTGCAGGCTCACTTGGTGTAACCCTTTGCGGTGATTACCTAACACTTTTTGTGTTCTGGGAACTCATGGCTTTTGCCTCAACATTCCTGATCTGGTATAGAAAAAAGAAAAAATCAATTGATGCCGGCTTCAGGTATCTTCTTGTTCATACAGCAGGCGGGCTCGTCCTTCTGGCCGGAATTTTCCTGAGATATAAAAATGTCGGTATGGAAGGTATGGCATTTGAACATATTGCAGCAAATGGTGTTACAACAGCAGACTATCTCATAATGATTGGATTCATGCTCAATGCAGCGGTACCACCCATCCATGCATGGCTTCCAGATGCATATCCCGAAGCAACTGTTACGGGCGCTGTCTTCATGTGTGCCTTTACAACCAAAACAGCAGTTTATGTTCTTGCAAGGGGATTTGCAGGATATGAAGTTCTTGCCGTCATGGGTGCCATCATGACGCTTTACGGGGTTGGCTACGCCATTGTGGAATCTGATGCAAGAAGAATTCTTGCCTACCATATTGTAAGTCAGGTTGGATATATGGTCTGCGGCATAGGAATTGGAACTGCAATGGCAGTTAATGGAGCATGTGCCCATGCCTATGCACATATTCTTTATAAAGCCCTGCTTTTCATGGGGGTTGGAGCTGTTCTTGAGATGACAGGAAAAAGCCGTCTCACCGAGCTTGGCGGCCTTTACGCAAAAATGCCCTGGGCTCTTGTCTTTACTGTAATAGGTGGAATTGCAATATCAGGGTTCCCCCTTACAAGCGGCTTTATCAGTAAATCCATGATTATTGCAGCAGCAGGAGAACATCACCAGGTTGGTATCATGATTCTTTTAACCCTTGCTGCAGTTGGAACCTTTCTTTCCGTTGGAATTAAACTGCCCTATTTTATATGGTTTGGAGGAAAAAAAGATTCAGATATTGAATGTAAAGATGCTCCCTGGAATATGAACCTTGGTATGCTGATAGCAGCATTTTTCTGCATAGTTCTTGGATTTAAAAACGGTATTTTCGGTTATTTCGGATATGACTGGCTCTATGCAATGCTTCCCAATGCCGTACACTATCACCCCTATACCTCATATCATCTCTCTGAAACATTCCAAATTTTAGGATTTACAGGCTTTGGATTTTTTCTTCTCCATAAATATCTTACACCCAAGCCTTATATGTGCCTTGACCTTGACTGGTTTTACAGAAAAGGTGCCCGGGTTTTCATCTGGTTTGCAAGCAAACCTGTAGCAGCTGTTAATAATTTTGCCGACAATGTATGGAAGAATATTGGTATTGCCTTTACCATGGCCACGGCAAAAATGTTTTCATGGTTTGACAAGGAAGGCATTGACTGGGTTATTGACGGCTCTGCAAAATCCGTTGTCAATGGCGGTGACCAGCTCAGAAAAATGGAAACAGGAAAGATTCAGCAATATATTGGCTTTGCCGTTGCTTTTATGTTTATTGTTTTAATAGCTGTTGTGTTTAATTTTTAAGAGAGGTAGTTAGATTATAAACCCATGGAAGATTATTTAATACTTAATACATTAAGCTATCCAGTTTTATCGGTTTTACTGCTTGTTCCTTTTCTTGGAGCCATTATTACCTTTTTCCTGAAAAATGACGGTATTATTAAACTTTGGGCGCTTATTATAACAACTGCCACTGCTGCATTGTCCCTGCCCCTGTTTTTCAACTGGGATTATCATACTGCAAAATATCAATATGCTGAACAAAGCGACTGGTTTCCCTTTCTTGATTTAAGCTATGTTCTTGGTGTTGACGGTATCAGTGTACTTCTTGTACTCCTGACAACCCTTGTAATGCCCCTTTGTGTGCTCTGCTCCTGGAGCTATATAAAAGACAGATTCAGAGAATTCATGGCTGTAATGCTTCTCATGGAAACATTCATGATAGGAGTCTTTGTCAGCCTTAACATGGTCCTGTTTTTCATCTTCTGGGAAGCAATGCTTGTTCCAATGTTTCTTCTCATTGCTGTATGGGGCGGAGAGAGAAAAGATTACGCCTCAATAAAATTCTTCCTCTATACACTTCTTGGCTCTGTATTCCTGCTTATTTCCATTGCAGCTTTATATATAAAAACAGGAACATTTTTTATACCCGAACTTATGATGCATGAGTATTCCTTTAGTTTTCAGATGTGGATTTTCATAGCATTTACCCTGGCCTTTGCAATTAAAATCCCCATGTTTCCATTCCATACATGGCTTCCTGCCGCCCATGTTGAAGCCCCTGTTGCAGGAAGTGTGATCCTTGCAAGCGTGCTGCTTAAAATGGGTGGATACGGCTTTTTAAGGTTCTGCCTTACAATGCTGCCCAATGCTACAATCTATTGTGTACCCTATCTGATTTTCTTTTCATCAGTCTCCATTGTTGTTGGCGGATATCTTGCCCTTGGACAGTCTGACATAAAAAAACTTGTTGCCTATTCAAGTGTTGGGCACATGGGCTTTGTAACCCTTGGCATCTTCTTATTAAGCGATATTGGCATAAAAGGCGCAATAATGCAGATGCTCAACCATGGTATAACAACCGGGGCTTTGTTTATTCTTATAGGTATAATTTATGAGAGGACACACTCACGAGAGCTTTCTGTTAACTCAGCTTTGGGAATGAAAATGCCCATATATGTTACTTTTCTGGTGATTTTTTCCCTTGCATCCTTTGGATTCCCGGGAACAAACGGTTTTGTGGGTGAATTTCTTGTTCTCCTGGCCACCTTTCAACAATATAAAATTGCAGGTGTTTTTGCAATTTTGGGAGCAATACTTGCGGCTGCATACATGTTAAGACTTGTGCAGAAAATGGTATGGGCAGATTCAGACGGCCATGCCCACCCGGATAAAGAAGGAGATCCTGTCCTTACAGATATGAACCTGCGTGAAATTATAACCCTCTCATTTTTACTCTTTTTTGTATTCTGGATCGGTTTGAACCCAAAACCTGTTTTAAATGTCATGGATACAAGTGTGGCTCACCTTGTTGAGCATGTGGAAAACGCAAAACAACACTCAGCACCAGATGATAAACATCATGGAGATGATAAGCATGACGGCCAGAAAGGCCATGACACACAAGAGCATCATGGTAATCTGTTTGAATTGGAAAAAAACAAAGCCGGACTGCTGGTTTTAAAATAGCTGCCATGGGGCGACCTGGTCTTTTGGCCTGATTTGTCTCACAACCAGATATGAAAAATATTAAATAGTTATTTTAATATAAAATATATAAAAAGCTTGATTTAAGGGATAAAAAGAATATGTCTATATTTTTACCAGAACTTGCATTGATATCAATGGCACTGATTTTCTTTATCATGTCACTTGCAAAGCCAAAAACTTTCCTGGTGCAGACAATGGCATTGATTATGGCTGTCATTGTTTTACTGATAAGTATTATCTCCTATAAATCTTCTGGTTTACTATTTTTTAATGCTTACAAAATTGATGCTTTTTCCCAGATTTTTAAAATTATCTTAAGCTTTGGCTTTGTAATTGTTGTAGCTCTGGGTACAGGAGTTAATACCGGCCTAAAAGGTATTACAAAAGAACTTGCTGCTGAATATTATATGTTTTTAACTTTAAGTGTCACAGGCCTTGTGTTTTTAACCAGTGCAGTTGAACTTCTAACCATTGTAATATGCCTTGAAATTTCTTCATTTGCCTTATATGTGGTGATTCCCTTCAGACACCAGGACGGCTATAAAAAACAGATGGAAGCAGGAATTAAATATGTCATGTTTGGTGCCCTTGCAACGGGCATTTCCTTATACGGCATGAGCTATATCTTTGGCATGGCACATACAACATATCTTGATGAACTTGTAATAATATTGCCAGACCTTGTCCAGGGTCAGGCAATTGTAATCATAGGACTTATCTTAATGCTTGCAAGTTTCTTTTATAAACTTGCCATGTTTCCCATGCATTTCTGGGCACCAGATGTTTATGAAGGTTCTGCAAATGAGACAGCAGGATTTATTGCAACTCTTCCAAAAATTGGTGCTGTGGCTCTTCTTATCAGACTTGTTGCCCTTGCAGGAGTTGAGACAGGTCAAATAACATGGATACTTGGTACACTTGCAGTTCTCTCCATGACCCTTGGCAACCTTTCAGCCCTTGTTCAAAAGGATATAAAAAGGCTTCTTGCCTATTCAAGCATTGCCCATGCAGGATATGTCATGATTGCTATTCTATGTGTAAACGATCTTGGATATGAAGCTGCAATCTACTATATTGCAGGTTATATTTTAATGAACTTGGCAGTATTTTATGTTATTTATAATGTTTCAGACAATGGTGAAAATATAAACTTTGAAAATCTCAGGGGGCTATACAAAAGGTCACCACTGCTTGCCCTGGTACTTGCCATTGCAGCATTTGGCATGGCCGGCATGCCGCCCACAATAGGGTTTCTTGGTAAATTCATGATATTTACCGCAGCAATCTCAAAACCTCTATATGCAATAGTCATACTTGCAGTCATAAATGCGGGCATTGCAGCATATTACTATCTTAAATTAGTCAGAGCAGCCTATATTAACTGTGAAGAAGACCTGCCCGCAATCAAACTTGGTCTGCCAAAGTATATCTTTGGCATCTTTTTCATTGTCTCCATACTTGCAGCAGGGATCTTCCCCCAGTCTTTAATGGAACTTGCCAAAACAGCTGTAAATACCATTTTATAATTTAAAAAATAATACTTCAGATACCTATCTACAGACTGCTGTTTCTTCAAACTACTACTCTGTTAAAAATTTTTAGTCTTCTTTATACTGATTCTGGTGTATTTTTGGAGTTTTGCGTTTAGGAGCCTTGGCTTCTGCGGCTGGAGTTCCTATCATGATTGCTCCTGCAACATCCAGTTTCTCAGGAATATTAAGGACTTGTTTAAGGGATGCAGAATTAAAAAAAGTAAACCACAATGAATCAAGGCCTATATCAGTAGCCATGAGCATCATATTCTGAATGCAGGCAGATGTTGACTGCAATGCACCGTGGGGTTGATCAAAATAACTACCAAGTCCGCCTTTTTCAGGATCATAAACTACAACCATAATCAAAGGACAATCCTTGACAAAATCCATTGGATATTTTGCTGCCCAGCCAGGACCACCATTATCAATAACTGTCTGCTTTGCTTCTATTCCAATCTTTTGAACCTTGGCTTTTATATCCAAATCTGTAATTGCAATAAATTGGAATGGCTGTTGATTCAGAGGACTTGGTGCCCACTGTCCGGCATCGGCAATTGTCTGCAGTTGTTCTTCAGTAACAGGAGTATCCTTAAAGACCCTGCAGCTTCTTCGTTTTTTCAGCAATTCATTAAATTCCATAACAGCCTCCCTTAATATTATTTTTTGATTTTTCTTTTTTCCTCATCTCTGACTTCACGCCGTAAAAGTTTGCCAACCTTTGATTTAGGCAGCATATCACGAAATTCTACATAGCCTGGGACTTTATAGGAAGCAAGACGTTCTCTGCACCATTTTATCAATTCAACGCCTCCAACACCCCTTGCATCTTCCTTTAATACAACAATCGCTTTAATTCTTTCACCAAATTTTTCATCGGGAATGCCAATCACACATGCATTTATTACAGTAGCATGATCCTGAAGAACAGCCTCTATTTCTGAGGCAGAGACTCTATAACCTTTATGTTTGATAATATCAGCAGAACGTTCCATGTAAAATAATTCACCATCTAAATTCATGCTGACAAAGTCCCCCATTCTGCAATAAACCTTATCATCCACTTTTACATAGGTTCTTTTTGTCTCTCCTGGTCTATTATAGTACTCTTTAATGGTATATCTCGATGTAACGAATAATTCCCCGTTTTCTCCAGGTTCCACACATTCCAAAGTCTCAGGATCAACCACTATACACTCACGGCTTTCTAAAGGATATCCAATGGAGCCCGAACCCGGCTGTGTTCCAATTTTAGAATAAGTAACATGCCCGACTTCTGTAGATCCATACACCTGATAAATGGGAAGATCATATTTTTGTTGAAACCCGTTAATGACTTTATCAGGTAACACATCACCACCACAAAAACAATAAGTTAAAGAAGTAAGATCATATTGGTCCACCCGGTCATTTTCAAGAATCATCCGATATAGGGCAGGTACACCGAGAAACCATCTAACCCTGTATCTCTGAATGGATTCAAGAATAGCATCCACATTTGGTACCGGCATTAAAACAACCATATTGCCCATGTTTAAACCAGTAGCCATGAAAAATCCAAGAGCCATGATATGAAACAGAGGGTTAATTCCTATATAAACATCGCTGCCTTCTTTTAAATGCCCTTTGGCAACACCATGGGTAACATCGTTGATATAGGATGTTGCACCTATATGATTACCCGGCACACCCTTGGGAAGTCCGGTCGTACCACCAGTATACAGAATATAGGAAAGATCTTTAACAGGGTCGAGGCTTTTATCTGCTCCAACAGGAGCAGTGTTAAGCACTGATTTAAAACCAAGCACGTTGTCATCAAACTTAACCCTGCCCTTTGGCACCTTATCAAACAAAAATCCCACAGCGCGCTTCCAGGGTGCAAGCAGCTCAACAAGGTTGGTGACAATAGCTTTTTCAAGACAGGTTTTGCCAAAGGTTTCTTTTACATAACCAAAATTTGTATCCATACATATAATGATTTTTGCCTCGGAATTATTAATCATATACTCAAGTTCATGGGACGTATAAATTGGTGAGACAGGTACAAGCACAGCTCCTGCTTTCTGTATTCCAAGGTAAGCAATGACCCACTGGATACAATTAGGAATGTATAAAAGTACCTTGTCTCCTTTTTTAATACCAAGTTTTTTTAATCCGCCAGTAAAACACTCACTCAGATGTTTTAGACGTTTATAGGTAAAATGTTCCCCAAGGTATAACACGGCTGTGTTATCAGGATAACGCTCACTCATTATATCAAATTTTGAAAAAGAGAGTTCTTCTTCAATCGGGATATCAATATTTACCATGTTCAATGACTCCTTAAAAATATTCAAATACCAAAGTATGCAGATTTTACATCCGGGTTATCCATAAGTTCTTCTTTCGTACCTTCCATAACAGCAGCTCCGTTTTCTAAGATATAGGCATAATCCACAATGGGAAACACAGGGCGGGCATATTGTTCAGCAATAATAATGG
>CAZYDL010000009.1:0-15179 GCA_964646305.1 uncultured Desulfobacula sp.
TGGCATGGCCTGTGTTGATCCAGAACATATTTTTGCCTGGAACAAGGGTGACAGGAGAATCTTCACTTGCTCCAAAGGTATTTTTTGCCAGGACTGCAATGCCATCCATGGCAGCTGCATGGAAATTGGGGGAAGAGATGGCGGCTATGGCTGGTTTTGCCAGCACCCTGTTTTTTGCATTTACCACATCAAGGATTTCAATACTGGTTTCACTGTCTTTAAATTGCTCAAAGAGGATTTTTTTTGCCTCTTCAATGCTTTTCATATCAAGGTAAACATTTCGTTTTGTATTCATCTGTTTTTCTCGTTTAGTTATAAAAGAATAATATCTGTTATTGTATCTTTTTCCAGCCCTTCAACATTGTCATTGATTTCAAGAAGCCCATCTGCATAAATCATAGTTTTAATTAATCCTGATTTTCCAAGAACCGGTTTTGCCAGCATTTGTCCACCCTGGTTTACAAGCTCTACCCTGACAAAATCTCTTCTACCCTGGGCTGAAGCTATATTACGGGTAAGCTTTGCACGGGTTTTTATTGTTCTGTCCAGTTTTTCAAGCCCTTTTAGTTTATTTAAAAATGGGATTATCACTATTTTAAGAACCACCATGGCCGAGACCACCTGACCTGGCAAACCCCATACAGGTTTCCCTTTGGATTTTGCAAGAATTGTTGGTTTTCCAGGGCTTACAGACATGCCATGGACTAAAATTTGTGTATCAGGCAGCGAGGATAATACTTCCACAGTATAATCCCTTGTTCCCACGGAACTTCCCCCTGAAATAAGCACCATGTCAGTTTCTTTAATGGCTTTTTCAATAACTTTTCTTAAGGACTCAGGGTCATCTTTTACAATACCGTAGGTAATTGGTATGGCAAAGGCTTCTTTTATAAAACCTGCCAGGCTGTAAGAATTTATATCCCGGATTTTCCCGGGCAGGGGTTCTTGATCAATGGGAATGATTTCATCCCCGGTTGATATTATGCCGACCATTGGTATTTTAAAGGTTTCAATCTGTGTAAAACCAAGACCTGCTGCAAGGCCTGCTTCCTGGGGCCGGATAAATGTTCCCTTGGACAAAACCATATCTTTTTTTGCGAAATCTTCTGAAGCATCAATAACATGCTGTAAAGGAGCCACGCTTTTATATATTTCCACACAGGTTTCATCTATTAATTGTGTATGTTCCACCATGACGACACTGTCAGCCCCTTTTGGGAGCATGCCGCCGGTTGAAATTTTAACGGCTTGTCCTGACTCAAGAGTAATAGAATCCGGGACTTCACCCATAAGAATGGTTCCTGCAATATCAAGCCATGCAGGACTTGATTCTGAAGCACCAAATGTGGATTTTGCAGCAACAGCATATCCATCCATGGTGGCCCGTCTAAACCCTGGCATATCTTTTTTTGCAAAGAGATCTTTGGCAAGCACCCTTGAAAAAGCATCAGACACAGATATTATTTCAGGTTCTACAGCAGGGAATTTAGTTGTTAAAGACATCACTTCTTCAAGGGTTTTGACCTTGAAAAAATGATTCATGCCAACGCCTCTTTAATACGGGACATGGCCGATGTTACATTGTCAAGGCTGTTAAAGGCACTGATTCTAATATATTTTTCACCGCATCTGCCAAATCCTGCCCCGGGTGTACATACCACAGAAGCTTTCTTTAAAAGCAGATCGAAAAAATCCCAGGAATTTTTGTCTTTCCCGTCTATCCAGATATAAGGCGAATGTTCCCCACCCACATAATCAAACCCAAGGGATTCAACGGCTTTTCTAACAATCTTGGCATTATTAAGATAGTAATCAATCTGTTTTTTTACCTGAACTTTGCCTTCAGAAGAGTAGACTGCATGAGCAGCTTTTTGAACCGGGTAAGATACTCCATTGAATTTTGTGGCATGCCGCCTCTCCCACATGCCATGCAGAGATATTTTCTCATTTTTTTCATTAAAAATCATGCACTCTTTTGGAACAACAATAAAGCCACATCGTGTTCCCGTAAATCCAGCCGTCTTGGAAAAGCTCCTGAATTCAACTGCCACTTCTTTTGCACCTTCAATCTCATAAATTGTTCGAGGAAGATTTTCATCCCTGATAAAGGCTTCATATGCAGCATCAAATAGAATCAATGCCTTGTTATCCTTTGCATAATCCACCCATTTTTTAAGCTCCTGCTTTGTAGCAATTGAGCCTGTGGGATTATTGGGGAAACAGAGATAAATAAGATCCACATCTTCTTTGGGAAGCTCAGGCATAAAATTATTCTCTTTTAAGCAATCCATATAAACAATGCCTTTGTACCTGCCGTTTTCAAACTCTCCGGTTCTACCTGCCATTACATTGGTATCAAGGTATGCAGGATAAACAGGGTCAGGAATGGCAACTTTAATATCTATGGCAAATAATTCCTGAAAATTGCCTGTATCACATTTTGCACCGTCACTTACAAATATTTCATCTGCCTTTATATCAACACCTCTGTTCTGGAAATCATTTTTGGCTATTGCCTGACGCAAAAATTCATAGCCAGGATACGGACCATACCCTCTAAATGTCGCATCACTGGCCATCTCATCCACACCATCATGGAACCCTTTTATCACAGCAGGAGCAAGGGCTTTTGTTACATCACCGATCCCAAGCTTGATAACCTGTTTTTCTGGATTTTCAAGCTGGTATTTTTCCACTCTTTTGGCAATATCTGCAAAAAGATAGGAAGCTTTTAATTTATTATAATTCTCATTTGCTTTAATCATACAACACCTTTCAATTCATATTTTTATGTTATTATTTTCTTTATAAAGGAGGGCAGGATATCATATACATCCTTGGGCATTTTCACACTTTTTCTGGAATCAACCATTTTGTCCCTTGGTGCTTGTGCACCACCTATATTTATGGGGTCAGGTTTATTTTTCAAAGTGTTTTCCTGGTTATCTGTAAAGGGAAGCACGATAGGGCCCGCACTTTCCAGGACATAGGCCATCTGACCATTTCTTAAAAACACAATACTCCCTGGAGGGTAAATCCCAATGCTTTTAACAAAGGAGTGAAGAATATACTGGAGGATATGATCTTTTTTTGCATACTCTCTAAACAATTGAGTTACAACAGTAATGGGGTTTATGGCTTCCTTATAACACCGTTTGGAGGTCATGGCATCATAGATATCAGCAAGTTTGCAAATTCTTGTATAAAGCGGAACCTGTGTATGGGGTATATTATCAGGATAACATCTCTGCTCTCCTGCATAAAGCGGGGCATGGTGATATTGGATAATATTTCTTATTACAGAATTTTTAAGTTTATTTTTCTCTATAACCTGAACCCCGTATTCATAGGAGTGTTTTCTTACCTCTTCAAACTCTTTATCTGATAATTTTCCTTTTTTATTTAAAACTTCATCTGCAACCATGATTTTTCCAATATCATGGAGAAAAAACCCAAGGGCAATATCATTTAAATCATCATCATAGTAACAGGTATAGGAGCTGTTACTTTTATCACTCTCTTTTTCAAAGGGATTAAAAATATCAGAGGAATTTCCCTTGAGCAGGTCATCGACAACCCCTGAAAAATGCTTGTTAAACCGGTTTACAATGGCTGTTCCTATGGTACACACATGGACACAATGGTTATAAAGATAGTCATCATAGGAAAATATCTCCTGGGTGAGAAAGGAAAAAGGGTTGTCTTTTACAAGAAGAAAATCAACAAGGTCGGCAACATTTTTCTGGACTTCATTATAATCAAACTCGCCACCAGTATTTTTAATATCTGTTAATACTTTTTTTACTGTCTCTTTGGCTTCAGTAAATTTCTGGACTGCCTCTTTTTTTACTTCTTCAATTTCACGAAGCCGTTTTTCAATTCCATCTGTGGCAGGATCAGGAACAGCGATATCTCTTTCAGGTGTTCCAATTACAGGTTCTTTTATTGTTTGATCTCCTTGAGATTCAAGATCAATTAACCCGTCAGTACCAACATTGATTAAATTTCCGTCTCCATCCCAGAGACCGCCATTTAATACTGTATTAACAGGAACAGAATTAATACCGCTTTTTTTTATGATTTCAAGAATTTTGATTTTATCAACAAGAACATCCTTATCAAGAAGCAGGATACCATTGTCATTATAGATATCCACACCTGTTTGAACTTTCCCGCCGGTTCTAATGATTTCAATGAGATTGTCTATGGAAATTCTTGTATTCACAGCTTAAAATCCTTATAAAGTTTAATGTTTTTCAGCTTGTTGACCTGGCAGGCCAACGGCCTTTGCCAACAATTTGAATTCTTCAACAGTCAGTGTTTCTGCACGCCTGGCAGGGTCTATTCCAGCTTGTTCCAGCGCCTTGATAATAAAGCTCTTTTCAAACTTAAATTCACCCCCTGCCATTGCATTTTTCAATGACTTTCTGCGTTTTGAAAAACCTGCCTTGATCACATTAAATAATATTTTTTCCTGGACTTGATCAAGCTCTTTTTTGTGAAAAAATTTAAATTGCAAAATAGTTGAATTCACTTCAGGTTTTGGGAAAAAAGAAGCCGGCCCAATATCTGCAATAAAACTTATATCTGCTGCGTAATGGACCACAGCAGCCAGCCTTGAATAATCTTTTTTACCAGGCTTGGCCATTATCCTTGTTGCAAGCTCTTTTTGAAACATTAAAAATGCTTTTTCAATGCAGAATCTCTGCTCCACAAGCCTGAATAAAATCTGTGATGAAATATTATAGGGAAGGTTTCCAATGACCACAAGTTTTTTTCCTGTTTTGGCAGCTATTCCGTGAAAATCAATTTTTAAAATGTCTTTATTGATGATATCAATATTGTTTAAATTTTCATCATCAAGTACCTGCTGTAGAACAGGGATGAGGCGGGAATCCTTTTCAACTGCCGTAACATGCAAAGCAGCCTTGGCAAGGGGAATTGTCAAAGCCCCAAGACCTGGACCTATTTCCAGAACAGTATTTGTGTCTGATATTCCAATTTTCTGAACAATCATCTGTGCAGTTGCAGGATTGGAAAGAAAATTTTGCCCCAACTCTTTGCCTGCATATAATTTTGCGTCTTTAAGTAATTGCCCTGGATGTGTCATTTTACAGCCTTATTTTTCCTGATTTTATTTTGGCGTAATTTAATAAAAAAGCCCTTGGTAATATAATAGGCAGCCAGCCCGGAAGGCAGTCCAAGTAAAATACCACCAAAATTCATTATCATAAAAGTTTTAATCTTGGTTTGAATAAATTCAATAAAATAATTAATTTTGTGAGAAAATTCAATATTGCTTTCAAAGTATTCAATCAAAGCTTTAATTGATTCCAATGCATTGAGCGAATCTTCAAAAAACAGATGACCTGACTTATAACATGCAAAATATAAGAATACCACTGTAAAGGGATTGCTTACCCACACTCCAATAATGGCAGCAGGCTTACTTGCCTTTAAAAACACAGCCAGAGCAATGGCCAAAACCGTATGAAAGGGAATCGTAGGGGTCATTGCCACAAAGACCCCAATTGCCATGCCAAGTGCAACATAATGGGGGTCGCCATGCAGTTTTTTGATTTTTTGAACAAGAAAAGCTGTTTTACTTTTTAGCATTGATAAATTTACCATGATGCAAGCTGCTCAATCACAAGCTTTAAATTGTCTAACTGCATCTTCAAGATATATGGTTATTGTAATTTTCCCCTGCATCATTTATATTCTATAAACATATCTGTATATCATATGTATAATTTATTTAGAAGAAAGAAAGTTTAATAACACTTGGGAATTCAATAATCAGGGAAAACAATCAGATGGAAAAAAAAACACAATTCAAACAGGGTCAAAAACTTTGTGGATATCTTGTCAAAAATGTCACCACACTTGAGACCATTGATTCAGTCATGGTTGAGCTTGAGCACATAAAAACAAAGGCAAAACATATTCATATTTTAAATAAGGACAGGGAAAACACCTTTGGCGTGTTTTTCAGAACTGTGCCTTCTGACTCTTCCGGAGTTGCCCATATACTTGAGCACACGGTTTTATGCGGATCAAAAAAATTCAATGTCCGCGATCCTTTTTTTTCCATGCTTAAAAGAAGCCTTTCTACTTTTATGAATGCTTTTACCGCATCTGACTGGACAATGTATCCCTTTTCCACCCAGAACAAAAAAGATTATTATAACCTCATGGAAGTTTACCTTGATGCAGCTTTTTTCCCAAAGATTGAGGAGCTGAGTTTTAAGCAGGAAGGTCATCGCCTTGAAATAAGCGACCCTGATGATCTTGAATTGGAATATAAAGGTGTTGTCTATAATGAAATGAAAGGTGCCATGTCTTCTCCGTCCCAGGTCTTGGGAAGGTCTCTGCTTGCAGCTTTATATCCTGATACCACCTATAAAAACAACTCCGGGGGAGAGCCTTCTGAAATACCAAACTTAAGCTGGAAAGAGTTAAAAGAGTTCCATGGCAGATATTATCACCCTTCCAATTCATATTTTTATACTTACGGGGATCTGCCCCTGGAAGAAAGTCTTTTATTTATATCTGAAAAGGTGCTTGATAATTTTGATCTGCTTGAGATGGATTCAACGGTTCCTGCTCAACCCCGCTGGAAAAACCCCAGAACAAAAAACCAGCATTATGCCTATTCTGATTCTGAAGATACATTAAAAAAGTACCAGGCATGTGTGGCATGGCTGACATGTGATATTAAAGATTCCTTTGAAATTCTTATATTAACTATTCTGGAACAGGTGCTTCTTGCCAATGCAGCATCTCCTTTGCGAAAAGCCTTGATAGATTCAAATCTTGGATCTTCTCTATCCGATGCAACAGGGTTTGATTCTGACAACAGGGACACCATGTTTGCCTGTGGTTTAAAAGACATGGCAAAAGAGTCTGTTAAAAAAATGGAAGAGATTATTTTTTCCACCATAAAAAATGCTGCAGACAATGGAATTGAAAAAAGCCTTATTGATTCTGCCATTCACCAGATTGAATTCCATAGAAAGGAGATCACCAATACTCCATATCCATTTGGGATAAAACTGCTTCTTTCCTTTGCCGGAACCATTATCCATGATGGTGATCCTGTATCGTGCATAAATATTGACGAAGATCTTGATAAACTAAAGCAGGAATTGGGAAAAAAAGGATTTCTTGAAAATAAATTAAGGCAGTATTTCCTTGAAAATCCTCACAGAGTTATTTTCACTCTTGAGCCTGATGCCAAACTTGAACAAAAAACAATCAATAAAACAAAAAAAGAGCTTAAAAATATTTTTAAACAATTAAAAAAACAGGATATAGAGCAGATAAAAAAAGACACAAAAGCCCTTGAAGCGCTCCAGGAAAGTCAGGAAGATGTTTCAATTCTTCCAACCCTGGATCTCATTGATATTCCTCCCCAGATAGAAATCATAAAGCCTGATACAATTAAAGATGTAAAATTTTCCACCTGCTATGACAAAGCAACATCAGATATCCTCTATTTTACCTGTCCAGTGGGAGCCGGATCTATTCCTTCTGAACTATTTGGCCTGGTACCATTTTTCTGCAGAGCATTTACAAACAGCGGAACAAAGAAAAACTCCTATGATAAAATAGCAGCATTCATGGATCTCTATACTGGCGGGGTGTCTATCTCCCCTTTTTCAGGAACTTATTTTTCTAAAGAAGCGCAATCCCATTCATTTCTTGCTGTTCAGGGAAAAGCCCTTGACCGGAATATTGGCAAACTGTTTGACCTGATCAAAGAATTTATTGAAGAGTATAATTTCCAGGATTTTGAAAGATTAAAAAACCTTTTACTTCAGTACAAGGCAGGAATGGAAGCTTCCATTGTCTCGACAGGTCATAGATATGCCATCTCTCTATCTTCAAGACATCTTTCAAAGGCCTCTTATATTAATGAACTCTGGCATGGAATTGCCCAATATCAATTTATTAAAAAATTGACCGAACAATTAGAGAAAGGTGACAATACAGATAAAACCCTTAAAACTCTGTCAAACAACCTTATGATCATTGGCAAATCTGTATTAAAAAAGAATAATTTCAAACCTGCTTTAATTGGCGGGGCTGACGCTCTTGCAGAGGCAGAAAACAAGATCAGATCGATTCATGACCTTCTGCCTGATAATAGCGGCTCATCTTTTTTTACTCCTGATTTATCCTATAACAGGGACCTGCCCTGTGACGGCTGGTATACCAATACTTCTGTCTCCTTTGTTGGACAATCCTTTAAAACTGTTGGTATCACCCATGAAGACTCTCCCGGGCTTGCAGTAATAAGTAAAATACTTCGTTCTCTCTATCTTCACAGGGAAATCAGGGAAAAAGGCGGAGCCTATGGAGGTTTTGCCATTTACAATAGTGAAGAGGGGATTTTTTCCTTTGGATCATACAGAGATCCCCATATTAAAAGAACCCTGGATGTCTATGAAAAGGCGTGCAACTATATAGTAAATGGTGATTACACCCAAATTGATGTTAAAGAAGCTATTTTACAGGTCTGCTCTGAAATAGACAAGCCTGAAACTCCAGGGCCTGCTGCCATGAAAGCCTTTTACAGGGATATTACAAAACTTGATGATGATATACGCCAGCAGTTCAAAAATCTGTTATTACAGCTTGATAAAAAAAGGATTAAAGATATCGCCCAGAAATATTTCGCAATAGATGCAAGTCAAAAGGGAGTCTCTGTAATATCAAACAAGGCAAACCTTGAAAAGGCAAATGCTCAACTCAAAAAAGAGGGCAGGCAGTTAAAACTGTTTAAGATTTAAAAAAATTATAAGAAAAGATTAAAACAAGTTATCAAGCTTTTGCCTATCATTTTCAGATAGATCTCCTCTTTTCTCTGCAATATCAAGGGTGTATTTCCCAAGCATACGGTACAGCTTTGAAAATTGCGGCATTTTTTTATCAATATCCTTAAGATGCCTTGAAACAATTTCATCATCTCCCCGTGCTACAGGGCCTGTAAGGGCATTGATGCAGCCCCTTGCCTTGATATTCTTCAAAGTCCCCAAAATAAGAGGCTCAAGTATATCATAGGCTTTTTCTTCTGGCTGGTCTGCTTTTTTCAGCAGTTCCAGGGCAAAATACTCCAGAGTAACAAGATAGTTTGATGCCACAACAGCAGATGCATGGTACAAAGTTTTTGCATCCGTGGGAATTGTAAATGAATTAGCCCTTAATGCATTGACAATCTCTTTTCCAAGCTCAATGGCTTTATCATCTCCTTCAAGGGAGATATTAATTCCCTTAAATGGCGATTCCTGCCCCTGCTCATAGGGTGCAAAGGCCTGGAGAGGATGAATTGAGCCAATATATGCTCCATTTTGTTTTGCTGATTTTAAAATTTTAGAAGACAATGCTCCTGAAAGATGAAATACCACACTGTTTTTATTAAACCCGTTGTTTTTAGCTATATTTTCACAAACAGGCTCTATCATTGTGTCAGGAGTTGTTATAAATACAATATTAGATGTTTTTACTGCTTTTACCGGATTTTCATACACCTCTCCATTACCTGTAAATCCAAAGGCATTTTCAGCAGATTCAAGATTTTTACTTGCAAAAGCTCTGGGGATAAATCCTTGTTTTGAAAGAAATACAGCAAGATTTATCCCAAGCCTTCCACATCCTATAAGACAAAATTCTTTTTTATCCATATTCTTTACCTTCCTTAATTAAGAATTCAAATTCTTTCCCAACCACTCATTATAAGAACACATCCCGCTAAGTGCTTTTACAGCCCTTTCAAGGGAAGGAAAAAACACAGTTTTATATTCATACTCTTCATGCCTGTAAAGAATCCTGCTTTTCTCATCGGTTAAAAGGCTTACTCCAAGAACAGGTTTTCCATATTTTTGAGTTAATTTTG
This sequence comes from uncultured Desulfobacula sp., assembly GCA_964646305.1. Taxonomy (GTDB): domain Bacteria; phylum Desulfobacterota; class Desulfobacteria; order Desulfobacterales; family Desulfobacteraceae; genus Desulfobacula. The sequence continues at coordinate 9,899 of CAZYDL010000009.1, forward strand.
CAGTGTATCTGGTATATTCATCTTCAAAGTCTAATATAAAATCTTTTAGAAATTGTGCCTGGTTTTCATCGATATCAGGATCAGCCTTGCGCACAGATTCCATCATACCGTTAATCAGCACTCTTTTACCATGAATACCAAGATGAATTACAGCATCACATCCATCCCACCTGAGAAGCTCTTCAAGGCAGGTCTTAGGGATATTTGGATCATTTTCTCCCACAATATCAACAGGATTGGCATGACTCCAATATGATGGCAGTATTTTATCAAGCCGTTTTATAATTCCTGTGGAAAGTTCCGGGACTTCAAGGCCGTGTTCTGCACAAAGATCTGCTGTGATAACGCCCCAGCCGCCTCCAAGGGTCATAATGGCAACTCTTTTTCCCTTTGGCAGGGGCAGTGAGGAAAATACAGCAGAAAGATCTAAGAGTTCCATGGGCTGATCCACCTGGATAATACCTGCCTGGCGGCAGGCTGCATTAAAAACCTTTGCATCCGAGGCCATGGCACCGGTATGGCTTGAGGCTGCTTTTTCTCCTGTACTGGTTCTACCGCCTTTTAATACAACCACTGGTTTTTGTTTTGATATCCTTGCAGCACTGTTAAAAAATCTTTTACCGTTTTTTATACTTTCAATATAAAGCACAACAATTTTTGTAAGCTCATCTACTTCAAAGGATTCCATATAGTCTTCAATTGTGACCATGGCTTCATTGCCCGAACCTGAAAAACCCCTTATCCCTATGTCCTGCTGCACGGCAAAGGCAAGAAGCTGGGTTCCCATATTACCTGACTGGCACACAAGGGCAGTTGATCCGGGAAGAGGATAGGCATGTACAGCACTGCAGTGAAAATCAATATGAGGATTGCATATTCCCATGGTATTGGGTCCAAGCACTAATATCCCGGCATCATATGCTGTTTTCATCAACTTTTTTTCTAATTTTACTCCTTGAGCTCCCACTTCCCTGAATCCTGAAGTAATCAATAAAATACCTTTGACATTTTTCTTTTTTAAATCAGGTATCAGATCAATAACACGATGGGCAGGAATAGTAACCACGGCAAGGTCAACATCGTTCTCAATATCAATGACAGACTTATAAACATGCCGACCTGTTATTTTTCCACCCTTTGGATTTACAAGATAAACCCTGCCCTTATAATTTCTGGACAGGGTATTTGTTAACAGCATATGCCCCCATTTGCCAGGGGTTGCAGAGGCACCAATAAAGGCCAGAGACTTAGGATAATAGCACGAACCCAAAACATTTAAATCAATGTCATAGGTTTGATCAACTTCACTATCCCGGGCCTTTTCAAGAACTATCAGCCCGTCCACAGCAATTGGAGAGCCGTCGGGCTGTATGATAATAGGATTGATATCAATCTCTTTTATATCAGGGAAAGACAGGGCAATATCTGACACTGCCTTAAGAATTTTTTTAACTGCTTTTTTATCAACCTTTTTTTCACCCCTGAAATCATGGAGAAGTTTTTGTGCAGATATCTGGTCAAACATATCCTGTATATCTGCATCATTTAAAGGAGCAATTTTAAAAACAACATCATTTAATGCTTCGGTTAATATTCCACCAAGGCCAAATACAATTACAGGGCCAAACTGTGGATCTTTGAACATGCCTGCAACAAATTCTCTTTTACCTTTGATTACAGGCTGAATAAGGAAATTTTCAATATCCTCTCCTGCATTCTTTTTCATCATTTTTACAGCATCAAGAACCTGGTTTTTATTGTTTAAGCCGACTTGTACCAGACCTGCTTCAGTTTTATGTAAAATATTTGTACCGGAAGCTTTTAACACAATGGGGAAGCCTACTATATTACAGGCATTCAACACACTGTCGGCATCAGTGTTTGTCTGCTCTTCCTGAACAACAGGAATGTTGAACAATTTAAATATTTTTTTTGCTTCATCTTCAGCCATGGATTTAACCAAAGATTTTAATTTTGTATTAATCAGCTCCTGAATATTGACAGATTCCATATTATGATTTTACTCCATTGTCACAGATTTTATGGTTAAAAAGTCTTTAAAAGATACTGATTTACACTAGAAAAGTCAATAATCAGGCCATGGCTTTCATGGCCCCCATGTAAGAACGCAGTTTTTTTCCGATTTTTTCAACACCTGTACAGGCAATGGCATCGTTAGTTTTAATAAGTTGAATATTATCAACGCCGTTATTGTCAAGCTCAAGTCCCTTGCCAATTAAAGAAAGATCAATTTTATCCATAAAATCTTTTAACAGAGGCAAAGCTTTATGGTTAAAAAGGTAGCAGCCATATTCTGCTGTATCAGAAATAACCACATTCATTTCATATAGTTTTTTTCTTGCCACAAGATTGGCAATAAGAGGAAGCTCATGCAAAGATTCATAATAGGCTGATTCTTCACCGATTCCCGTTGCAACCATGGTATCAAAGGCAAGTTCAACACCAGCTTTTACAAAGGCAACCATGAGAATACCATTGTCAAAAAACTCCTGCTCAAGAATGTTCTGGTCTGTTGAAGCTGATTTTTCAAAATCAGTATTGCCGGTCTCTTCCCGCCATTTAAGAAGATCTGCATCATTATTTTTCCAATCTTCCATCATTGTTTTTGAAAATTTTCCTGACATTATATCATCCATGTGCTGGTTAAACATGGGTTGTAATATGATTTTTAACTCTTCAGTTAATTCATGGGCAATAATCTTTGCAGGATTGCTCAAACGGTTCATCATATTGGTGACACCGCCATGTTTCAGGGCTTGGGTTATGGTTTCCCACCCGTATTGAACAAGTTTTGAAGCATATTCAGGGTCAATATTGTTCTCAACTATTTTATCATAACACAGAAGAGATCCTGTCTGGAGAACTCCGCACAAAATAGTCTGCTCCCCCATGAGATCTGATTTCACTTCAGCCACAAAAGAGGAGTGAAGAACTCCTGCTCTATCTCCACCTGTACCGCAGGCATAGGCTTTTGCAATGTCCATCCCTTCTTTTTTGGGATCATTTTCTTTATGGACAGCAATTAGTGTGGGTACTCCAAACCCACGCAGATACTCCTGCCTTACTTCTGTTCCCGGGGATTTGGGCGCCACCATGATAACAGTTAAATCTTTTCTTATGGGCATACCCTCTTCCACAATATTAAATCCATGGGAGTAGGAGAGACAGGAATCTTTTTTCATTAAAGGCATGACAGATTCAATAACATTGGTGTGCTGCTTGTCTGGTGTCAGGTTTATTAAAAGGTCAGCTTTTGGGACAAGATCTTCATATCCTGATACATAAAATCCATTTTCAGAGGCATTTTTCCAGGACTGGCGTTTCTCTTTTATGGCAGACTCTCTCAGGGCATAGGAGACATCAAGTCCGCTGTCCCGCATATTTAACCCCTGGTGAAGCCCCTGGGCACCACAGCCAACAATAACAATTTTTTTTCCTTTTAAAGCTTTAACACCGTCAAATTCAGATGCCTCCATAAAACGGCACTGGGATAATTCCTGTAATTGTCTTCTCAAAGAGAGGGTATTAAAATAATTTTTGCCCATGATTTCCTCCTGTAAAATAAAAATCTATTATGTCAATTAACATGACTATATATGAACCAAATTTATTGTTGCGTCAAATGAATCATTTGCAATTATATATTGCTAATAATGCAATACCATGATATCCATATCCAATGGATATCAGACATTTACAACTATTCAAACATCTTGTCAGAACTTTGCATTTTGCAAAAACCAGCAAGGCCTGCCATATAACGCCATCTGCATTAACACGGGTTATCCAGCGCATTGAAGCTGAACTTGGCAAAAAGCTTTTTATCCGGGATAATCGATCCGTGGAATTGACCCCTGCCGGGATTTCATTTAAACAATACAGTGATGATGTTCTTGAGCAATGGGATATTCTCCATGACCAGTTATCATCTAAAGATATTCTTCAAGGGGAACTCTCCTTATATTGCTCTGTAACAGCAGCATATGGCATTCTCCCGGCTATTATGACACAATACAGGATTGCCCATCCAGAAATAAAAATACACCTTGAAACAGGTGACCCTGCAAATTCTTTGACCAAGTTATCAAATCAGGATGCAGATATTGTAATAGCAGCTCTGCCTGATATTCTACCAAAGGGTCTTATCTTTAAAAAAATTCTAAAAAGCCCTCTGATCTTTATTGCACCGGCTAAACACCCTGATGTGGTCAAATATATTGCAGGAGAAATTGACTGGAAACAAACCCCTCTGATTATCCCGGATCATGGATTGAGTCGTGACCGCATTGACAGATGGCTGGCAAAGCAAAATTTTATTCCTAATATTTATTCCAAAGTAGGCGGCAATGAAGCCATTATAGTCATGGTCAGCCTTGGTTGCGGCATAGGGCTTATTCCAGAGATGGTGCTTGAAAAAAGTTCATTATTAAATAAGGTAAAAATATTAAATAACACTCCGGAACTGCCGGCTTTCACCATTGGCCTTTGCACAAGAAAAAAAAATCTTTCCAACCCAAGAGTCCTGGCATTATGGGATATTGTCAGCTAAAGACAATCCTGATTCACCATGTGCAATACCCAGGTTTAACAATATGTTGATTAAAAAATCTTAAAAACCTGATTTGATATTATCATAAAAAATTGTCAGGCTGCAGCGCCGTATTCTTTAAGATAGGCATCAATTTTACCCAGCATGTCATCATCAAGAACAATTTTATTGTTTATTGTTTTATTATGCAGGTATTGTGTAATATCTGTTATGGTGACAATGGAATAGATTGGAATGCCAAGGATCTGCTCAACCTCTTTCAGGGCGTTTTTATCTGTTTTCCCTTTTTCCTCACGGTTTACACTTATTATAATACCTTTGACTTTAGGGTTATCACAGGATTTAAGTATTTCAAGGGACTCTCTGATTGCCTTGCCAGAGGTTATAACATCATCCACAAGAATCAGCCTGGATTCAGAAGTTAAAGGCATTCCAACCACAAGACTTTTATCAGCATAGGTTTTAGCTTCTTTTCTATTAAATACATACCCTGTATCCCTGCCCATGTCCCACAGAGCTTGGGCAGTGGAGATACACAGAGGTATTCCTTTGTAGGCAGGACCATAAATGCCGTCAAAATTGTCTGAGAAATGTTCCTGCAGGGCTTTGGCATAGAAAAATCCAAGTTTTTTTATTTTCATACCTGTATCAAACATGCCTGTATTAATAAAATAGGGGGCAATCCTGCCGCTTTTTAATTCAAATTCGCCA
>CAZYDL010000009.1:15189-26149 GCA_964646305.1 uncultured Desulfobacula sp.
CCAAATTTCAGGGCATTGCACTCCACTAAAAATTCAATAAATTCTTCTTTATATGTCATCATTATATATTCCTTATTTTGTATTTGACTGACAATCTGTGTTTGGATGAAAAATTGGCAATTGTTTGAAATAACAAAGCAAATGGGTACTTTTTTGTCCAAACACTATTTGCTTCTCCAAGAAAAATATTGTGACAGGCCAACATCCTGGCCTGATTTTAACAAAGCTTTTGTATTAAAATCCTTTATATCTCTAAGTTCTTTTGATCGAAATACAGGCCCATCCTTACACACTATCTGTTTGCCGCACACACAGGCACCGCATACTCCAAATCCGCATCTCATATACCGTTCCAAAGAGACCTGACAGTCAATATTGTGTTTTTCACAAATTTGAAAAACATTATACATCATGATTTCAGGACCACAGGCATAAACCATGTCAAAATGTTTACCTGACACAATCTCCTGCTCAAGGATCTCAGTCACAAAACCCTTATGGCCCAGGCTTCCGTCATCGGTACAGATTAATCGTTTAATATTAAATCGGTCAGGATATAAAATATACTCTTTTGATTTTGCTCCGTGGATAAAAGTGATCTCTCTGTTTGTGTCCAGTTTTTCCAATAGAGGAGAGAGAGGAGCCATGCCGCATCCGCCTGCTATAACAGCAATTTTATTCCCGCCTTTTAAATCAAACCCCTTGCCAAAAGGCCCCCGGATTCCTATTAAATCCCCTCTTTGTAAGGATATGGCCTTTTGGGAAAATATCCCTTTTGCTTCAATGGTAATGCCAAACTGGTTTTTGGAATGAAAAGATATTGTATAGGGTTTTTCATCAATATTGGGAATCCACATCATGACAAACTGCCCAGGCTCAAATGGCAACTTATAATCAAAAAACAGAGTGGCAAAACCATTACTTTCAATCTGTTTTTTTTCAACCCTGAGCATAACAGGTTTTTTATTAATTATTATATTCATTATTACAAACCATTTTATTTAGACAGCTTTTATATGAAAGAGCAGCAAAGTACATTAATCTTTCATGCTTTGTTGCGCGGCAATCTTGAAACTGAAAATCAGATCTGCCGCATGGCAGTTATTGGCTAATGTTTCTATTTTAATATCAATTACCACACTATTTGATTTGAAACAATGGATGGAAAAAAGATACAAATAAAAATGTTTTTTTCTTGACCAGGCTTTCAGATATCTGATATATCAGATATCAATAAAAGTATTATACAGACATTTCTTCTGCCTGCTGCTGCATGTGTAAAAAATGCAGCACAAAGAGCAATAATTATTCATGGAGGAAACATTACAATGAAAATGACCACGGAAGAAGCATTTATAAAGGTTTTGCAGATGCACGGAATTGAACATGCATTTGGTATTATAGGCTCTGCCATGATGGCAGCCTCTGACCTGTTTCCCAGGGCAGGCATCTCTTTCTGGGACTGCGGGCATGAATGCAATGCCGGCATGATGGCAGATGGTTTCACCCGTGCTTCAGGCAAAATGTCAATGATGATTGCCCAGAACGGTCCCGGGATCACCAATTTTGTTACACCTGTAAAGACTGCCTATTGGAACCACACACCTCTTTTACTGGTAACACCCCAGGCAGCAAATATGACCATGGGTCAGGGCGGTTTCCAGGAAGTCCCCCAGATGTCCATATTCAAGGACATGGTTGCCTATCAGGAGGAAGTTCTCCACCCTTCGCGCATTGCTGAAGTTCTAAACAGAGTAATCATGCAGGCAAAGCGTGCCTCTGCTCCTGCCCAGATCAATATACCCCGTGATTTCTGGACCCAGGTAATTGATATTGAACTTCCATCCATCATTGATTTTGAACTTCCTGCAGGTGGTGAAGATGCCATTGCCAAAGCAGCAGAACTTCTGTCCAATGCCACATTTCCTGTAATCCTCAATGGAGGAGGTGTTGTACTGGGTGATGCCGTTAAAGAATCAATGGCACTTGCCCAGCGTCTTGATGCTCCTGTCTGCTGCGGATATCAGCACAACGATGCTTTCCCAGGAAGCCATGAACTCTTTGCAGGACCTCTTGGCTACAATGGTTCTAAAGCTGGAATGGAATTGATATCCAGAGCTGATGTTGTCCTTGCCCTTGGTACCCGTTTAAATCCTTTTTCTACACTGCCGGGTTATGGCATGGACTACTGGCCTGTGAAAGCTGCAATTATTCAGGTTGATATCAACCCCGACCGCATTGGTCTTACAAAACCTGTTGCAGTGGGTATTATTGGTGATTCCAAAAAAGTTGCCAGCGCTATTGTGAATAAACTCTCTGCCACTGCCGGTGATAGAGACAGAAAAGAGCGCAAAATAATTATAGGAAAAACCAAGGCAGCCTGGGACAAAGAGCTTGCCTTAATGGATCATGAAGAAGATGACCCAGGTACAAGCTGGAATCAGCGTTCCCGTGATCGAGAACCTGAAAAAATTACAGCCCGCATGGCATGGCGCGCCATTAAGGCAGCTCTGCCCAAAGATGTGATCATCTCTTCAGATATTGGAAATAACTGCGCCATTGGCAATGCCTATCCAACTTTTGAAAAGGGCCGGAAATATCTTGCTCCCGGCATGTTTGGACCCTGTGGTTATGGTCTGCCAGCAATTATCGGAGCTAAAATTGCACAACCCCATGTTCCTGTTGTGGGTTTTGCAGGAGATGGTGCCTTTGGCATCTCAATGAATGAAATGAGTGCCTGCGGCCGTGGTGAATGGCCAGCCATTACAATGCTGATCTTTCGCAATTATCAATGGGGTGCTGAAAAACGCAATACTACCCTCTGGTTTGATGATAATTTTGTGGGAACCGAACTTGATGTGAATGTTTCCTATGCCAATGTGGCAAAGGCATGCGGCCATAAAGGTATCCAGGTAATGACCATGGATGATCTCAGTGCAGAACTCAGGACTGCTGTTAAAGCTCAGATGGAAGAGGGCAAAACAACTTTTATTGAAATATTAACCAATCAGGAACTAGGAGAGCCATTCCGCAGGGATGCCATGAAAAAACCGGTTATTGTTGCAGGGATTAACAAAGCGGACATGTGTCCACAAAATTAAAAATAATGCTCACTTTTGCCCAATTGCTATGTCATATGAAAATTATAATCCTCAGTTCGAAGAGGAGCCTACGCTCACAATACTTTGTGTATTCCTCTGGTTTAAATTTTCATTTTCCTTGCACTAAAGCAAAATTAAGCACTATTAAGAGGTTTTAAAGAATATGGGAGAAAAAGCGTGAAAACAGACAATAACCTGCTGGACTATAATGTGGAAGAGATGATATCAGGGGACAAAAATGCCCTCTGGCACCACTTAAAACCCCATAAATGTTTTGAGACACAAGAGCAGATGATAATTGTGGAAGGCAAAGGCCTTGTTGTAAAAGATATACGGGGGCGAGAATATCTCGATGCCACATCGGGCGGTGTCTGGAGTATCATGGTGGGTTATGGCAGGGACTCCATAGCAGATGCTGTCTGTGCCCAGCTCAAAAAAATGCCCTATTTTGCAGGGTCATTTGGAAATGTACCTGCCATTCAATTTGCCCAGAAACTATTGGAAAAGCTGCCTTTAATGGGCAAAGTCTATTTTTCCAATTCTGGATCAGAAGCCAATGAAAAAGCATTTAAAATGGTTCGTCAGGCTTCAAGGATTTGTGCTGAGCGAAAAGGCAAACATAAAATTATGTACAGGGATCGTGATTACCACGGAACAACCTTTGGAGCCATGAGTGCGACAGGCCACGCCCAGAGAAAACATGATTACGGCCCTTTTCTGGAAGGCTTTATAGAGTTTCCCCACTGTACCTGTTACAGATGCCCCCATGATAAAACCTATGGCAAGTGCAATATTGAGTGTGCCAGAAAAATCGAGGATATTATACTTGAACATGGTGCAGATACCATTGGCGGCATGATTGTTGAGCCAATCACAGCAGGAGGCGGAATTTTAATACCTGTCAAGGAATACTATCCCATTCTCCAGGCAATCTGTACAAAATATGATATCTGGCTTATCATGGATGAAGTGGTCTGCGGATTTGGCAGAACCGGTAAGTTCTGGGGACATGAACATTATGATGTTGACCCTGATATTATTACCATGGCAAAGGGGCTGGCAAGCTCCTACGAAGCCTTGTCTGCAACCGTTGTAAAACAAAAAATCTATGATATTTTTTTAAATGATCCAGCCAATCCTGATACCAGCCTTGATTATTTCAGGGATATAAGCACCTATGGCGGGTGTACCGCTCCCATGGCAGCTGCACTTGAAAGTATAAGAATCATTGAAGATGAAAATCTTGTTGAGAACAGCAGGGTCATGGGTAAATACCTCTTGGAAAGACTTAAAACTCTTGAAAAATATGATAGCGTGGGCGATATTAGGGGAAAGGGTCTTTTCTGCGGTGTTGAGTATGTCATGGATAAAAAGAGTAAAGAACCTGTCACAGAAGCACAAATGGCAAGGCTTATTTGTAATGTCATTGCCCAGGGTGTTATAGTGGGAAAAACAAACTCAAGTTTTCACGGTTTAAATAATGTTATGAATTTTGCACCCAGCCTTATTATTACAAAAAAACAGGTGGATACAATTGTTGAATCAGTGGCAAGAGCCATTGAAAAAACATTTAATTAAGGAGATATTAAAATGATTGTAGGAATTTTAAAAGAAATTAAAATTGCTGAAAAAAGGGTCAGCATGACACCTGGCGGTGTTATGGCCATGGTTCAAAACGGTCATAAACTCTTTGTTGAAAAAGATGCGGGTAAGGGAGCTGGATACCCTGATATTGAATATACAGCAGCCGGTGCAGACATTCTTGATACTCCGGCCGAAGTTTTTAAAAAAACCGACATGGTTATGCATGTTAAAGAGCCACAGCCTTCAGAATATGATCTGATAAAAGAAGACCAGATTGTTTTTACCTATCTTCACCTTGCTGCAGATGAGCAGCAGACAAAGGGGCTTATCAAAAGCAAATCCATTGATATTGCCTATGAAACCATTGAAAAGGATAATGGTTCCCTTCCGCTTCTGCTACCCATGAGTGAAGTGGCAGGCCGCATGGCAACCCAGGAAGCTGCAAAATACCTGGAAATGCCCCAGGGCGGAATGGGCATACTTCTTGGCGGAGTAACAGGTGTTGAGCCAGCCACAGTTGTTGTAATCGGCGGCGGTGTTGTAGGAGTTAATGCTGCCAAGATGGCATGTGGTCTTGGCGCTAAAGTCTATATACTTGATACCAACCTTGAAAGGCTTGCATATCTCGATGATATCATGCCTGCCAATTGCTTTCCTATCATGTCCAATGCTGCTGTTTTAAGAGAACTTGTTCTAAGAGCTGACGTTGTTATAGGAGCAGTTCTTGTGGCAGGTGCAAAAGCCCCTAAACTTCTTACAAAAGATATGCTCAAAGATATGAAAAACGGTTCTGTTATTGTTGATGTTGCCATTGACCAGGGCGGATGTTTTGAAACTTCAAAACCAACAACACATGATAATCCATGTTATGTCATTGATGGAGTAATCCACTATTGCGTTGCCAATATGCCAGGTGCAGTGGCAAAAACCTCAACCATTGCCCTTACCAATGCAACCCTGCCCTATGCAATTGAAATTGCCAACAAGGGCTGGAAAAAAGCAATGCAGGAAAACAAGGAAATAAAACGCGGTGCCAATATAATTAAGGGCAAGGTAACGTATAAAGCAGTAGCAGAAGCGTTTGGTCTTGATTACTCTCCCATTGAAGAGTTTCTATAAACTTCAGGGATATAACAGGATTTTAACAGGAATCAACCATGGAAGATCAACTAAATATTATATCTCTCAGGGAGCAGGTATATACCTATTTACGAAGGCAGATGACCATAGGTGCCCTGCTCCCCGGGGCAACCATCAACATAGGTAAAATTGCAAAACAGCTTGGAATAAGCAAAACACCTCTTAGGGATGCCCTGATTCATCTTGAAGTAGAAGGCTTTGTGACAATTTTACCAAGAAGGGGTGTCCAGGTAAATTTCCTGGAACTGATTGATGTTAAAAATGCCTATGATGCCATTGGAATGGTAGAGGCTTCCATTGTCATGGATTGTTTTGAAAAGCTCAAACCATCCCATATTTCAAAACTTGAAAAACTCAATAAAACTATGATTTCAGATGTTGGAAACAATGATTTCCACAGGCTTTTTCATACAAACCTTGAGTTCCATGATGTGTATCTCTCCATTTCAGATAATAAGCTTTTAAAAAAATTCATTCTTCCCATAAAACAACGTCTTTACGATTTTCCCCGGCAGAACTACATAAAAGAGTGGGAAATGAGAAATTGTGCTGAACATCAGGAATTTATAAATAATTTAAAGAAAAATAATCCCAAAAAAGCAGCAGCGGTTATTAAGGATGTACACTGGTCCTATGAATTCCAGGAAGAATTTATTAAGATATTTTATAATGCATAGGAAATGAGACCTTTGAATAATGTTTAATGCTGTTTTAGTGCAGGAAATATGAAAATACTGGTTATCAATACAGGCAGCTCTTCATTAAAGTATAAGCTTTTTAATATGGAAGGTTCCAATAAAGCTGTTTTAATGGCTCATGGTATTATTGAAAGGATTGGTGAACAAAAAGGAAAGCTGACCCATACCGTATTTAAAGGGAATCAGGAAAAAAAACTTGTCAAAAAACAGGAGATAAAAGATCATAAACTTGGAATGCACCTTGCCATCAGCATGATCATTGATCAACAGGCAGGAGTTCTTGATGATATAAGCCAGATTGATGCCGTAGGCCACCGCGTTGTCCAGGGAGGGGAAGAATTCAGCACTGCCGTTGTTATTGATAATAAAGTTAAAAATGCTATAAAAGAGAACTTTACCCTTGCCCCCCTGCATAACCCTGCCAATCTTACTGGTATTGAAGTAAGCCAGGAACTGCTGCCGGGTATTCCCAATATTGCAGTTTTTGATACTCAATTTCACCAGACCATGCATGAAAAAGCCTATCTCTATGCCCTGCCCCATGAATACTATACAAAATTTAAAATCCGGAAATATGGCTTCCACGGAACTTCCCACAAATATGTTGCCAACAGGGCGGCAAGACTCATGGGAAAGGATAAGGATACACTGAACCTGATTACCATCCACCTTGGAAACGGCTGTTCCATGTGTGCCATTGAAAAAGGAAAATGCAAAGACACTTCCATGGGCATGACCCCGCTTTCAGGCATAATGATGGGAACCAGAACAGGGGATCTGGATCCTGCCATACCAGGGTATCTTATGGAACAAACAAGCCTTAGAACCCAGGAGCTGAATAATATTTTAAATAAACAAAGCGGCCTGAAAGGTATCTGTGGTCTCAATGATATGCGTGATATCCATGCAGCAGCAGCAAAAGGAAATTATAGGGCAAGACTTGCCATTGAGATGTTTACTTTTCAGATAAAAAAATATATAGGAGCCTATGCAGCTGTTCTCGGGTCTGTTCATGCCCTGGTTTTTACAGCAGGCATTGGAGAAAATGATGATATGATTAGGGCAGAAGTGTGTAAAAATCTTGCTTTTATGGGTATTGAGATGGATCTGCAAAAAAATAGCTCACAAACAATACCCCCTTTTTCAATTCACTCCAAAAACAGCAGTGTACAGATATGGGTGGTTGCAACCAATGAAGAACTTGAGATAGCAAGGCAGACATTAAAAATAATATCTCAATATGACAGGCAGGACAGGCTGTTGTGATAAGCATGCTGTCATATGGCATAAAAAATAAGTTAAACAAAAATCTAAAGTTAATAAAAGGAAAATAATATGAACTTTTTAATCCAACCTAAAAAATATAAATCTCTTATGGCAGATGAGGGTTCTTGTATAATAATGGAAAAAACCATCTCTTTTTTTGAGGGCATGGGCAAACAAAAGCTTCTCGACGACTTCAACAAAAAGCTATGGTATAAGGAATTTATAGATTTCATTGGCCAAGAGCAGATTTTTGCCAAGCTGCTTACACCAAAAGAGTATGCTGGTAAAGATCCTGACTGTTACTGGGACACAGCACGAAACAGTGAATACAGTGAAATTCTTGCCTTTTATGGATTTGGATACTGGTATTGTTTTCAGGTGACACTTTTAGGCCTTGGTCCCATATGGATGAGTCCCAATGAAAAGGCAAAGCAAAAGGCTTCAAAACTTTTAAAAGAGGGGGCAATCTTCGCCTTTGGGCTCTCAGAACGGGAACATGGCGCTGATATTTATTCCACAGCAACCACACTGACCCCGGTAAAAGACGGAACCTGGGTGGCAAATGGTGAAAAATATTATATTGGCAACGGCAATGAAGCCCAGATGGTCTCCACCCTGGGTAAGATTAAGGATGGTACTGATGATTACACCTTTTTTGTCACCAATTATCAGAATAAAGCCTATGAACTTAAAAAGAATGTTATCTCCCATCAGGAGTATGTTGCCAACTTTGCTCTCCATGATTATCCCATTACAGAAGAAGACATCCTTTCAAGGGGTTCCCAGGCATGGGATTCAGGACTGAACACTGTAAATATAGGCAAATTCAATATTGGTCCGGGTTCTATTGGTGTTGCTGAGCACTGCTTTTACGAAGCCATTACCCATGCCTCCAACCGCATCCTGTACGGCATGAGTGTAACAGACATGCCCCATGTGCGCAAAAATTTCATTGACGCATGGCTGAGACTGGTTGCCATGAAAACTTACCAGCGCCGTGCCACAGACTATTTTCGAAACGCCAATGCAAATGACCGCCGTTATCTGCTCTTTAATCCCACAAGTAAAATGAAGGTTACTCTCCAGGCCGAAGAGGTGGTTAATCTGCTCTGGGATGTAATTGCGGCCAAAGGGTTTGAAAAAGACACCTATTTTCACATGGCTGCATCAGACATCAGGGGGCCATCCAAACTTGAGGGAACTGTCCATGTAAATGTACAGCTTATTCGCAAATTCATGAAAAATTACTTTTTCAATCCTGCTGAGTATGCCCCGGTAAAGCCGGATTTGACTATTCATGATGACATGTTTCTGTTCAACCAGGGCCCGACCAAAGGACTGGGGTCGGTTCAGTTCCACGACTATAAACCTGTTTTTGAAACCTCCAGACACCTGGCCAATGTGGCTGCCTTTACTTCCCAGATTGATATCTTTAAAAAGATGCTGGAAAAGGCTGCTCCTGATAAGGCACAGGGTATGGATCCATCTTTCTCCCTGCCGCTGGGTGAGATGTTCTCCATTGTTGTCTATGGGCAGCTTATTCTTGAACAGGCTGAATTTGATAACCTCGACTCAAATATAGTAAATCAGATTTTTGACTTCATGATAAGAGATTTTGCCCTCTTTGCCCTGCAGATTTATTATAATCATAATACCAGAGAGGAACAGCAGGATTTCTGCAAAAAAATCATGCTCATCAAACCTGTTTCTGATCCCAAACAATACAATGGAATATGGGACAAATATGTCAGCAAACTCAATGGTGAATATGAAATGACTCTATAAAAAACCTCTCAGGAAATCAGAAAATAGAGAGAGGTGTCCAATGTTAAGGTAGCTCGATTGCACAAAACAGATTCCATGGAATAGAGTATGCAGTGTCTTTAAATTTTAATGTTTGCTCATGAGCTTTGATACTGCTTTTTCAAGGCCGTCCAGGGATAGTTCATACATGGGAAAAATATTTGATATTGACAGAATGGTGTGAGTATATCCCCACATGGCCTTGGAAACAGGATTCAGCCACACTGAATGCTCAAAGGTTTTTTTCATGAAATTAAGCTGCTCCAGGCTTGGTCTGCCACTTCTTTCAGTGATATGAATAGAGCCGTCATGGGCCATGAGTTCATAGGGTGCCATACTGGCATCTCCCACAATGATCAGCCTTGTATCAGGATCAATGCGTGAGAACTCAATAATATTTTTTGGTTTTTTATATCTTGCCGGATCTTCCCAGAGATAATCATAGATTGTATTGTGGAAAAAATAAGTTTTAACTTCCTTGAATTGAGACCCTGCATAATCAAAAAGAGTTTGAACCACCTGAATATAAGGGTCCATGGACCAGCCGCCATTATCAATGGCAAGGATAATTTTGAGCTTGTCTTTTAAAGCCCTTTCAAATATAAGTTCAATCTCGCCTGCATTTCTCATGGTCTCTTTAATGGTTTCATCAATATTGATATTATCCATTGGGCCTGCCGGGATCATATTACGCAAACGTTTTAAAGCTTCGCCAATCTGTGCCTGGGTTAAAGGCCCTGCTGTGGAATAATCTTTATACCTTCTTTCATTGGCAACTTTTACAGCAGATTTATTTCCTGATTCTCCGCCAACCCGCATACCTCCAGGATGATGCCCTGAATGTCCCACAGGAGAATAGCCGCCGGTGCCAATCCATTTATAACCACCATGGTGTTCTCCATCCTGGTCTTTTAAACGTTTTTTAAAATATTCAATCAGCTCTTCAGGGGACATATTCTTGAGCTGTTCTTCATCAACTCCAAGGGCATCTGCCATTCTTTTTGGGTTTTTAAGCCATTCTTCAAGCATGCCCCTTGCCATTTCGCCAATTTCAAACCCGTCATTGTCCGGCAGAGGCACCCCTTCAAAATGGTGAACAAACGCCTGATCATAAAGATCAAAATATCTCTCACTTTTGACAAGTATTGCCCTTGCGCTGGTATAAAAATCATCAAGGCTGGTTATCATTCCTTTATACAATGCTTTTTGTAAAGTGAGAAATGATGTAGGTGATACAGGGATCCCTATCTCTTTTAAGGTATAGAAAAATTTTAAAAACATAAACCCGCCAATTAAAACATTCGTCTTTTGGTTGCTATATTTTTCGCTCTTTCATAGTCTGGGCTCTTTTTAAACAAAACACCCAGA
>CAZYDL010000010.1:0-25514 GCA_964646305.1 uncultured Desulfobacula sp.
AAAGTATCACTTTTTTTAAAAAATCAGCAGGTACTTTTCCCTGAAGAGTATGGAGAAATTTTTCTTACCAATCAATTTGGTGCCCTGGTTGCCTCGACCTCAAAATTATCAACTTTTGCCCACAGTCATAAATACTGGTGGGTTGGTGCTTATAATAATGGAGATGGTGCAGTATTTCTTGATGACCGGGGATATGATGACAGCGTAGGCGGATATGTACTCGGACTTGTTATCCCTGTTAAAAAAGACAGCCGGATAATAGGCATATTAAAATTTAACCTTAATATTCTGGGCGCTGTCGATAAATTGTTATCCCGTTCAAAGGATGAATTTATGGGAAAATTCAAGCTGAGCCGATCCGGTGGGATGATTGTTTTTGAAGAAGGTTTTGAACCATTGAGCACGCAACTTCCTGCCCCTGTTATAAAAAATATAAAAGAGAAAAAAAACAGACCTTTTTTACTTAACGTTTCAGACAAAAAATATCTTGTAGGGTTTTCAGAAATAGCAATGACAAAGGAGGAAAAAGGATATGGTTTTGGGGGAATATTTGAATCCATTGACCATAAAAAAGGCAACACAGGTGAGTCATGGTATGTTCTTAATTATCGTCCAGAGCATGCAATTCAGGCACAATCTTTTGAATTAATCAAATGGATTATTTTGATTGGCGTAATCATTATTTTATTCCTGACAGCTGTCTCTTATTTTTTAGGTCAAACAATGGCAAAACCCTTTAAGAAGCTTAAAAAGGCTACTGAAAAAATTGGAGCTGGGAATTTTGAACATAAAATTGATCTAAAACAATTTGATAATGAATTTAAAAATCTGGCCTCTTCATTTAATATTATGACAACCAGACTTTTACAGACCACCACATCCATTAAGCAACTTGAAGATGAAATTGATGATCACAAAAAGTCAAAGTCTGAAATGGTTTTTGAGAGGAATAGGGCACAACAATATCTTGATGTTGCAGGAGTTATATTGGTTGGTCTTGATATGAATCAAGATGTCATTTTGATAAACCAGAAGGGCTGTGAGATTTTAGGATACCCAGAAGATGAAATTATTGGGAAAAACTGGTTTGATAATTTTCTCCCACAGGAAAATATTCCAGAGATAAAAAAAGTATATAATACATTAATAACAGGCGAGACAGAGCTTGTTAAATTTTATGAAAATCCGATTCTTAATAAAAATGGTGTTATAAAGATTATAGCCTGGCATAATTCAATAATCAAAGATGATTCAGGGCAAATTATCAGTCTTCTTAGTTCTGGAGAAAATATTACTGAACGTAGGCAGATTGAAAAAAATCTTCAGCAAGCTATGTACAAGCTTGGAGAGAGGAACAAGGAACTCAATTGCCTTTATGAGATCAGCAAACTCACTGATGAATCAGATATATCTTTTGATGAGATATATCCAAAATTAGTTGTTCTGATTCCTTCCTCAATGCAGTCTCCTGAAGATATATGTGCAAAAATATCAGTTGATAGTAAAGAATACAAAACTGAAAATTATAAAAAAACCAAATGGGATTTGAATAAAGAGATCATTGTTCATGGAAAATGTATTGGTTCTCTGAAAGTTTATTATTTGAATGAGAAGCCGGATATAGATGAGAATCCTTTCCTTGCAGAAGAAAATAATTTAGTAACTACCATAGCGAGGCGTTTAGGACGTCTTATTGAAAGGATGCAGGGCCAGAAACAAATTAAGACATCCTTAAAGGAGAAGGAAGTACTTTTAAGTGAAATCCATCACAGGGTAAAAAACAATATGCAGGTGATTATCAGCCTGCTCAGACTGCAATCGGATAAAACTGATGATAAAAAATATGCAGATCTGCTCCAAAACAGTGAAAGGCGAGTATTATCAATGGCACTTGTCCATGAACAACTTTATCAGTCCGGAGATTATGCACTTATTGACCTTAAAGAATATTTTCAAAATCTATTAAATGACCTGTTTATTTCACACGGAGTTGATAAAAATACTGTAGAGCTCACCATTGATTGTGCTGATATCTTCTTTGATCTTGATAATGCAGTTCCCTGCGGATTGATTGTAAATGAGCTGGTATCCAACTGCCTGAAACATGCATTTCCAGACAAAAGAAAAGGTAAAATTAATATCATGGTCTTTTGTGTTAAAGAAGATGAGTTTGAATTGAGTGTCAGCGATG
The DNA here is from genome assembly GCA_964646305.1 of uncultured Desulfobacula sp. Taxonomy (GTDB): domain Bacteria; phylum Desulfobacterota; class Desulfobacteria; order Desulfobacterales; family Desulfobacteraceae; genus Desulfobacula. The sequence goes on from CAZYDL010000010.1 coordinate 2,192, forward strand.
ATGGTGCTGGAATTCCAAAAGAGTTGGATATCAATAATTCAGGATCAATGGGGATACACCTTGTCAAAGTATTGGTTGAAGATACATTTGAAGGAAAAATAGAGTTGGACAGAACAGAGGGTACAAGGTTTAATTTAAAATTAAAAAAGCTCAAATACAAACAGAGAATTTAAAACATTGGGGATTTAAAAAAATGTCAAAATCAAAGATTTTAATTGTAGAAGATGACGGTGTTGTTGCAATGGATATTGAAAACCGTTTGAAAAATTTTGGATATGAAGTCTGTGGCAAGACCGGTTATGCAGAAAAAGCAATTGACAATGCTGAAGAGCTTGAGCCAGACCTGGTGCTCATGGATATTGTGCTCAAGGGTGAAATGGATGGAATTGAAGCTGCCAGAATTATTCAGTCTCAATTTCAATTGCCGGTTATTTTTCTGACTGCACATGCTGATGAAAAAAGATTTGATAGAGCTAAAGTGGCAAGCCCTTTTGGATATATACTTAAGCCTTTCAGAGACAGAGAACTTAAAATTACAGTTGAAATGGCTCTGTATAAAGCCCATGCCGATAAAAAAGTTAAAGAGAGTGAAGCAAAATACCGCCAGGCCCAGAAGATGGAATCCATAGGACGGCTGGCCGGGGGTGTAGCCCATGATTATAACAATGCTCTCAGTGTGATCATGGGATTTACAGAACTTGCCTTAGATGAAGTAGAAAAGGGAGGGCAGCTGCATGCTGATCTTACAGAAGTTCTTATTGCAGCAAAACGTGCAGCAGGTATCACCCGGCAATTGCTGGCCTTTGCCCGCAAGCAGACCATTGCTCCCGTTGTACTTGATTTAAATAAAACAGTAGAAGATATGCTTAAAATGCTTTGTCGTCTCATTGGTGAGGATATTAATCTTGTCTGGGTGCCGGGAAATGAGTTGTGGCTTCTTAAAATAGATCCCTCCCAGATAAACCAGATTCTGGCCAACCTTTGTGTCAACGCACGGGACGCCATCAAAGGGACAGGCGAGCTAATTGTTGAAACAGACAATATTACCATGGATGAGGCCTATTGTAAATATCACAAAGGCTTTTTCCCCGGCGAATTTGTTCTGCTGACTGTAAGCGATAATGGATGTGGTATGGACAGGGAAACAGTTGAAAACATTTTTGAACCTTTTTTTACCACAAAACCTGTGGATCAGGGAACTGGTCTGGGAATGGCCACAGTCTACGGCATTGTTAAACAAAACAGAGGATTCATCAATGTTTACAGTGAAAAAGATAAAGGTACTACTATAAAAATATATCTGCCAAGACATGAGGGTCAGGAAATTGAAGATCAGGATAAAACTTCTGAAAAAATTCCTCTGGGAGATGGTGAAACAATCCTGGTAGTGGAAGATGATCTTTCTGTTGTAAAACTTGCTGAAAAAATGCTCAATGGGCTGAACTACACTGTGCTGACGGCAGATGGACCGAACGAGGCATTGAAGCTGTCCAAGAAATACAAGAGCGAAATTTGCCTGTTGCTGACTGATGTAGTTATGCCGAAAATGAATGGACAGGAACTGGCCCGACAGCTGCAACTTTTTTATCCGGATTTAAAAAGTATTTTCATGTCAGGTTACACTCCCAATACCATTGCGGTGCATGGTGTACTGGATGATGGGGTGCTATTTCTTCAAAAACCATTTTCCACAATAGGCCTTGCACAAATTATCAAAAAAGCACTGGAGAAATAGAAAAAATGAAACTGATTTTAGTTATAGATGATGACTCTCAAATCAGAACAATGCTAAAAGCAATGCTTGAACGGGAAGATTTTAGTGTGATAGTCGCTTCTGATGGCAAAGAGGGGATGGAATTATTTGCTCAGAAACCTGTTGACCTTATAATTACTGATCTAATCATGCCGGAAAAAGAGGGCATTGAAGTTATACAAGAGTTAAAAAAAAGCAATTCCAAAATACCAATTATTGCAATTTCTGGAGGTGGAAAAAATTCTCCAGATATTTACTTGAATATAGCAAAATTATTGGGTGCAGATGCAATTTTTGAAAAACCATTTGAAAAAGACAAGCTAATAAATGCTGTTAAAAAATCTTTAAAACTCAATAATTGAAAAATAAACTGCTGAAGGTTTGAATTGTCAGGGCTTAAATAATTCCTGGCATATATAAGAGGAAAAAAAATGATTAAAAAAAAGACTATATTATTTACACATGGGAAAATAAATTTTCTGTCTGGATAGTGTTTATCCTTATCATGTTACTTATGATATTCGGGATGCAGTTTTTAATGAGCTGCAAATCTGACAAATCTCCAATGAGCAGGGAAAAAATAAGACTTGGGGTTTCAAAGTCATTCTTGTCAATTCCTGCATACATTGCAAAGGAACAAGGCTATTTCTGGAAGAAGAAGTGACAAGCCTGAATGTCAAGACAGACCATACAAAATGCAGCCTAGGTAAATGGATATACAGCAAAACAACAGAAGAGATGATGCAAAAAGATGAACACCTTGCTAAACTATTGAACCAGCTGAAAGCGCCCCATAAGGCAATTCACCAGTCTGCAAGTAAGATTAAAGCAACCTATATGGCATTTGACATATCCCTTGCTGCATTGCTGGCAAAAAGATGGATTGATCACCTTGAATGGATAAAAGAACTTGGCACATCTATTGTGACAAATACTCCCTTTAAAGGGGGTGTGGATCATCAGAAATGTACATTTGGAAAATGGTATGCAAGCTATAAAGCAACAAATCCTGAATTTAAAAAATTATTAAGCCAGTGGGATTCTCCCCATAAATTATTGCACAGTTCCGCCGGAAAAATTGTAAAGGCCATGGAGCAGGAAAAGCAGAATCTTATATGGAAAAAATCATGTCACAAACTCGCAGGAATATTCTGTTTTTGACAATTCTTGCTGTTATATCAGGTATTCTGGCTGCTGTTGTAATAACCCGGATGTTATCTGGCAAACTTTCATGAAATGCTGAATTTGCTGATAATATGGCTAAAGGTGATTTTACACAAACTCTTGATATTGATCAGAAGGATGAGATTGGTATCCTGGCAAGATCCATGAAGGATATGACCTTAAATCTTGGAAATATGCTCAATGAAATCAGTAACGATATATCAGATCAGGTGAACCTGCTGGCCCTGAACGCAACTATTGAGGCTGCCAGAGCCGGTGAAGCCGGCAAGGGCTTTGCTGTTGTGGCCAATGAGATTAAAGATCTGGCCAAACAGACAGCCGAGGCTGCCCAGGAGATCAAAGAGAAGATCGGTCATACCCAGGATTCCACTGGAAAAATTGTAAATGAGATTGGAGATATCTCCAAGGTTATAGAAGATATTAACGAAATTGTGGCAACCATTGCCACTGCCGTGGAAGAGCAGGCTGCTACAACCAAAGAAGTTGCCGAAAATGTTTCCCAGGCATCCATGGGTATCCAGGAGGTCACCCAAAATGTTGCACAGAGTTCAGCAGTTGCAAGAGAGATAGCCCAGGATATTGCCTCGGTAAATCAAGAGGCAGATGAGATGTCTTCAAGCAGCAGTCAGGTGAATGTGAGTGCTGGAGAACTCTCAAAACTGGCAGAAAAATTAAAAGAGATGGTAAGCAGATTTAAACTGCCTTAAAAGCAAAAACACACTTGGAAAGTAGAAATTTGAAATAAAAAGCTGATCCATTTTTAAGGTCTCAAATTTTTCAAACACTTTTAGAGCTCTTTCCCGTATGATTGCTATATAGAGATTTTATGAATACTTAATAATGATGTATTTTTTGACCACCCGTGGTTTGCCACAAAGAGTATTATTTCAGGAGCATCAAAAAACTTGTAAAAAAAATCTATTCATGAGATTTTGAATATATATCTGCAATAAGGAGAAGGTTGTGATTAACAAAGAACAAACTATAGCCCATTTAAAAGAATACAAAAAAAAACAAGCCGATAAATTTGGTGTGACTAAAATGGGTATTTTTGGCTCCGTAGCCAGGGGCACTACCAACGAAAATAGTGATATTGATATTGTTGTAGAAATGAGCAAACGGAATCTTTTAAACAGAATTAGTTTACAAATGAGTTTAGAAGCTTTCCTTGGAATATCTGTAGATGTTGTGACTTATCGAAAAGGTTTAAGCCCACTATTAAAAGAGCATATAAAAAAAGACGTTATTTATGTATAATAATGAAATCCTTACTGATTTGTTGTATAAAATACAAGATTGCTTGAATAAAATTCAACTCAGATTTAAATCTGTAAATACTGTTTCTGATTTAACAGATTCTCCAGCAGGTATGGAATATCTTGATTTACTATGTAGGGCTTCCTGAATAAATCAGGAAGCCCTACATATAGAAAATATGATAAACATATTTAAATCAGATATGGAGAAATCAGATACCCAGACCTAGGAACAAAAATTTGGTCCTTTAATACTTTTACTGGTTATTGAATACTATGAGCAGGTTGTTGAGCTGCTGTGCAAGATATAATGGAATGGAAAGCAGTGTATAATAGACAGAATCCCCCTGTGTTGTTTTGACATTTATTTTTTCTGCTGATGGCAGGTTTGAATTAAATCTCACAGCAAGATCAAGGTTTTTATCTGCCATGAACTGATGAAGAGATTTCATGCTGCCGGCAGTTCCTGATTTTATTTCAACGGGCACGACCCGATTACCATGCTGGATTATATAATCAATTTCTCCTTGTCTGCCGCCGGTTCTCTGCCAGTAAAAAAGTGCTGGATCTGTTAAAGGTGCCTGGGAGGATCTCATCTGCTGCCCGACAAATTGTTCTGCAATCCCTCCCTTATTGACAAAAGCCAACCTGTCTGACCGGGATTGTGATGTTGGGGCAAGTCCCAGCTGGGCAGATACAAGCCCTATGTCAATTAGAAGCATTTTAAAAAATTTATCATTTGATTCAGCACCAAGTGGTAACCCGTTGCCGCTGGTATGCATTATTTTTGTAAATACCCTGGCCTGGGATAACATGGATAGATTTTGTTTTATCAACAAGGACTTAGCCAATGGCTCAACCCGCTTATAAACAAATTTGTTTCCCAATTGTTTAGATACTGAAATAAATAATTTATACAGCAGACCAGGGTCAAACTGCCCCCCATATTTATAAAAATCATCACGAAAAGTTGATAGAAGGTCCTGTTGAATTTTTATACAGGCATTGAAATCTTTAGTGTCAGCCCATTTTTGGAGAGATTCTGGCATTCCACCGACAAGGCAATAATCATGGTAAAGATCCAGACATTTTTCATGAATTGATTCAGGTATGGTGTCATTAAAAGAAAAGGTTTCAAGTTTTTTTAAAAGAAATTCATTGCCAGTTGCGAGTAAAAATTCAAAAAATGAAAATGGTTCCAGGAAAAAATAGGTAATTCTTCCCACAGGCATGCTGTGTCTATATTTCTTCAAAGCAAATTCAAGTAACGATCCCGCAGCAACAAGAGGAAGATTCTTAAAATCTTCTTTAAACCAGCGAAGCCTGGCAAACATTTCCGGGGCAGCTTGAATTTCATCGAGAAAAAGTAAAGATGAATCTGGATCTATTGAAGTTTCAAATTCTGATTCTAAGTTTTTTAATATCTTTTTTGGATTATTACTGGTAAACAGATCTGCTAAAGTCGGGCTCCTTTCAAAGTTCAACTCTATTAATTTCAAGTCATTACGCTTGCTGAGATCCCTTACAATCCAGGTTTTTCCAACCTGCCTTGCGCCTCTGATAACAAGGGGTTTTCTTTTTTTATCAGCCAGCCAGTTATCTAAATGTACAGATGCAAATCGTATCATAATTTAAATTCTCTTGAGTTGTTTGTTGGCAGCAATAATAAAACAACGCGTTGTTTTTGTCAATATATAACAAAACAACGCGTTGTTTTGTTGAATTTAGATTTACTCAATAATTACCGATCTCCATTTCGAAAAATTCAATACCGCCTGCTCCATCTGTATTTCTGGAAAATTCTCTGATGCGGCATCTTGAAGAAGAGTTGTAGAGTGTCAAAGAGGAGTTGAGAGCAAAAATTTTGGTTCCTGATTCTATTTTTTTCCCTACTTTAACTTCTGGCAGGGGTTTTGTTCTATTTGAAAATTCAAGCAATCGCTTTTTTTTATCCTGAAGATCTTTGTTTAAGTCTTCAAACTCTTTGATTCTCCCTTTTTTCTGGGAAATCTCAAGTGCAATTTCGTCCTGGCGTTCAAATCCCTGGTTGATTTTCTCTTCAGCTTCTTCTGCATTTTTCTTAATCTCTTTGACAGTTTTTGCTACTTTTTGAAATGCAGCCATATTTCCCGAAGCCTTTAGGTCACCCATTTTTTTTTCAATATCCTTTAGTTCCAATTGGGATCGATCCTGGACAAAGGCCTGTTGGGAAATGACTCCATGCAGGCTCTGGTCTTCTTTTTCAAGTTCTTTAAGTTCAGCTATTAATTCATTGGCTGCATTGTTATTTTTATCTGAGCTTGAGTCTATCCTTGCCACAAGCAGATTGCTGTGCTCATCCACACCTACAGTAAGCCTTGAGGGCTTTGAAGATTTATTGCCTATGGCACCAGCGTTGATACCCATTTTTGCAGAAATTTCTGAATTGATAATGGAGCCTGTTTTATTAACACAGGCACCGCTTAAATAGATCTTTGAATCTATTATCTCTTTTTGAATGATTAAATCGCCAAAAGCATTTATTTTCGAATTGTGAATAAATTTAGCCTGGACAGATCCTTTAACTTTTACAAGCTCTGTATCAACTATTCCGTTAGAGACATTGAGATCTCCTTCTACATCAATTTGGGCACCCTGTATTTCATTGGCAGTCAATGATGCGCATGTGACTTTAAAACCCTGCTTGACAGATCCGTTCACAACTACATTGCCTTCAAAGTTCACATCTCCGGTTTCAAATCCAAGATCTCCCTGTATCTGAAATTCAGGGCAGACTGAAATATTACCCATGGCATCAAGATGGGGCTGTCCTGCTGTCTCAGCATAAATTCTAACGCCATCTTCAGAGATTCTGGTACCGGATCCTGAAGAAAATGCCAGGTCAACAGGATCATCAACAAGAATTTCCTGTCCCAGAACATTCATGCCACAGGCACCCTCTTCAGGAAATATTTTTGCAGCCAGGAATGCATCTTCTTTTACATGGGGGATTTCACCTCTGTCCTGGAAATTAATACTTCCGTCTTTGTTAACCTTTCCCGCATGGAGAAAATCTGTTGGGAAATGATATCTAATTTCAGCATTTTTTGGATATTTTGCTTCTCTGCCCAGGGCAATAATAAAAGGCTCATCATCTGGCGTTGCATTGTGAAGCCACTTTTCAATCTGATTTTCTACAGCCACTCCATTAACAACCCTGTTTTTTTCTAAAAACTGTTTGACATGGGTAACAGTTAATTGATTTGCTTCAGCAGTTTTAATTTTTATTAAAGCTTTAGTCTTGTTCTTTGAAAGTGTCAGGATAAAGTGATCATCAAGGGTAACCTCTTTTATCTCCTGGGCAGGCTCACTGCCAGATCCACTGTCAGTAGCACTGCCAGGCACTTTCTCTTTTTCAAGAAGATGATAAAAAGCCGGCATCATCTCTTTGACAAGGTGCTGATATTTGCTCTTTGTCAGAGACTGATCAACAGCCTCTGCATATGAGACAGTTTGTAAAGTAATATCATGTTCGGAAACTGCTGTGTCCATGATCTGTTTAATTTTATCTTTAAGATTTGAAAATTCACCAACAAAGGAGTCAGAAGAGAAATCAGTATTTTTTCTAGCCAGGATATTGTTTAATCCGACAGGTTTGTCAGGTTTGAGAGAACCGCCTGCAGAGAGAAGGCGGGCTTCAAGAACTTGAATCTCTTTTTTTTTCTTTTCAACAATGGATCGATAAAGGTTGCTTTTTTTCTTAAAATTACTGGCAATTTGAAATAACTGCTTATTCTGTCGATGTATAACTCTTTTGAGGTTTTTCTGTTTCAGGTTCATTTCATACTGTTCACAGCCCAGATTTACCAGTATAAGAAAATCCTCATCCTCAAAGGGGAGTGTAAGACAAGAGTGAATATTGGCTTTATTAATGGCATTGACCATTGTCTCGAGTTCAGCTGTATCAGCAATCAGTAAACGCTGGGTATCAGGAGCAAGGTTGCAGGCATTTTTAAGGATTTCATCCCCTTTCATTTTTGGCATCATATAGCTTGAAATGATAAGGGAATAGGGGAATTTTTTTGATGACTTAAGATATTCAAGTGCGTCAGCTGATGTTTTGCAGGCAGTTGCAAGATACCCTTTGCCTGACAAAATATTCACCATCCTGTTTCTCAAGGCCACCGTGGATTCAACCACAAGTATTTTATATTTTGTTTCCTGTGTTATTTTATTTTTCCTTTACAGGCACTGGTTTTAAAGATTCAGGGTTTGATGGACAAGCTGCTTTGGATTATCCGGGTTGTCTGAATCTATTTCTGTATATTTTGAAGCTCCAAGATCGTCCTTTACTATCGTGGAAGCCTGGGTACCTACTATTCTGGTTCCCGTGTAAATTTTCTTGGTGGCTTTGAGTTCAGGTATTGGATCTTCTTTTTCAAACCTGCTGATAAGCTTCTTTTTCTCTGTGTCTATGCTTTTGATCTCTTCATTGAGTTTTCCGATTTTTTCTTCACACTCAGTGGATTTCTGCAGAACCAAATCCTGCTCCTGGAAAATGGCTTTTATTCTTTCATCAGCCTTTTGTACTGTTACTTCAAGATCTTTGAGCTCTTTGACAATTTGTGCTTTCTCATCTTTTGATTTTACCTCTCCAATTTTATTTTCCAGAAAATCAATTTTTTTGGTGATTTTTTCCTGGCTGAATGTCTGATTTGCAATGTCAACATGAAAAGCATTAAACTCTTCATCATATTCAATTTTTTGTGCAATAGTTATATCTAAATCCTTTTGTATTATTTCTATCTTTGTATCATATTTTTCAGCAACCCAGCGCAGATGATCATCTGCTCCTGTTTTTATTGTGGAGTATTCAGCTTTTTCAGTACCAATCTGTTTAACGCTCATCCCTTTACGTGCTGCAATGGTAGAGGCTGTTATCCTTCCTGTTTCATTATTTAAAGCACCACTTATGGCTATATAGGATTCCATGATTTCCCGTGTTACCATCATATCGCCATACCCGTATAATTTTGTCTTATTTAAGAACTTGGCCTGAATGCTGCCTTCTGTCTGGATATCAGCGTTCACAATTCCGTTGGAAACCTTGAGGTCTCCCCTGGTTTTAACTATACCCCCATTAATTTCATTTGCAATGAGCTCTTCACACTCAACCATGAAGCCCGCTTTAACATTACCTTTTACTATGACATTGCCGTTAAAATTAATATTTCCTGTTTTAAAATCGACATCACCGTTTACAGTAAATGATTCAAGTACTGAAATTACTCCTTTTATATCAATGTTTGGCTGACCTGTGATGGTTGCAGTAAGTTTGAGACCATCTTCTGATAATTCAACCCCTTCTCCACCTTCTAAGGGGACATCGTCCACATCACCGACAAGAAGGGTTTCGCCAAAAATATCTATTCCTGACTTGGGTTGTTCCATGGGTTTTTTTTCAGCCAGAACAGATCCTTTTTTCACAAAGGGGGAATCTCCTCTTGCCGTAAAGTCAATGGAACCATCTTCATTGATAACACCGGCTGAATCAGATTGTGTGTTAAAATTGTATATAATTTCAGCAGGTTTTCCCACACTGGGGGGAATACCCTGGGCAACAATAAATTTTTCATGGGGATCAGTGCAGTTTTTCATGAATTCCTGGATTTCCTTATCAGCTGCAATACCGCGCTTGATACCACGTTTTTTTATGAGTGCTTTAACCGGTGCAACATCTGATGTGCCCTGCACACTCTTTGGAACCCGCATCCATGCCTGAACTCTGTCTTCTGAAATCTGAAGATCAACAAAAGCGCCAAATTCTGAAGAAAATTGAGAAGATTGATCAACTGCACTCTTCTTTTTCCCAGTTCTATCCTGGGCTGCCATTATCTCATCTCTGATTGCAGGCTCAATAATTTCAGATTCCACGAGAATATCACCGAGAAGGCTTGCAACTCCACTGTCTTCAAAGTTGTTTAGCTGTTTGCGAAATGCCCGGTCAATATCTTTTTTTGCTGCAATTTCTCTGTCAATCATCATCTGAGCTAGTTCTCTGTCTAAAAGTCTTGTTTCAATCATGGAAAGTTTTGCAAAAATACGACTTAAATCCTGCCTTCTTAAATAATCATTTTGTACCATGACTTTATCAATGGTCAGCCCTGTGGATAACTCTGCTTCTTTTTCTTCCAACTCTTCTAAAGCTTTTTCACGCTCTCCTTTTGTTATAAACCCGTCATTAAATGCAAGCTCTTCAAAATTTGGTACCTGTTTGTAATCATCAATTACAACACCAGTGCTGGGTTCTGAACCTATACCGAAAAGATTTGGTTCAACTGCAATAACTGTATTTTCGATAATCTGGTCAATAATTTCAAATATATCATCTTCAAGTTCATCAGTATCCTGGTTATCAATGTGATCCTGGGAAAAAGTTAATTTGTTATTATCACAAATGGTTTCCATCATAAAAGAGGTCTCTTTTTTTACCATTTTAAAAGCCTGGGTCAGATTACTTTTATTCATGGTGATAGTTCGAGAAAGCAGCTCATCAAGGCCTAAAAATACCTCTTTGAATTCAGCCTGCTCTTTTGCTTCCTGAAGCGACTGGGCAAGCATTTCAATCTCTTCTTTTTTGTTTTTAAGGGAAAGTGTAAATTTTTGAAGTTTTTTCTTCTGGGTTGCTGCAAGGCCAAACAGTTTTGTATTCTGTCGTTTTGTTACTTTATAAAGGTGCTTTCGCTCCTGGAAATTTTTATATATTTCAAGCTCTCCCATTATTCTGAGCAAAAGATCGTCATTGTCCCATGGTTTTGAAATATACTGGTGGATTTCTCCTCTATTTACTGCATTAATAATAGCATCAAAATCTGAATACCCGGTAATAAGCAGCCGCCGGGACTCCGGGCTGAGCATGATGCTCTTTTCTAAAAATTCGCTGCCGGACATTCCAGGCATGCGCTGGTCAGACATTATTAAAAAAAAAGGGCTCCTGGCAGTTTCCAGCAGTTTGATCCCCTGTTCGCCATTGAGAGCAGACGTAATCTTGGTAAAACCTTTACGCCTTAACACTCTTCGCATATTTTTTACAATGGGTTCGTCATCATCAACAACCAGGATACCATATTCACTGTTGTCCGGCATCTTATCCTCCTGGAATATTTTCAGGCATTTCAAAGCCATTCCTTGTGGCAATATCCTGGAATTGTTCATACAATTCAGCAATTATAGCAACATAGAGAGAATTGAGTTTTCCTTCATCAAGCATCTGTTTATCTTTAAGAAGAGCTTGCATTTCATTGATATAATTCCTGTTTTCAAAGCCTTTTTCAAGCCTGGCATTTAAATCGGAAATTTGTCTGTCTTTTTGAACAATTGCTTTTTTATGTACTGCAGCACTTTTTTTAAATTCCATATTTACATTGTACAGCTTTGTATTCTGCTCTTTGGCAAGTGCAAACAATTTATGATTTTCCATGATCAGTTCATGCTGTTCAAGGCCTGTTTTAACTATTTCAGCTAAAATTTTGTTATCCCAGGGTTTGGCAATATACCGATGGATGGAACCCTTGTTCACGGCATCTGTGACAGCATCCACATCTGCATATCCAGTAATAAGAAAACGGATGGTGTCAGGAGAGACTTCTTTGGCTTTTTCCAGGAAAACTGATCCTAACATTTTGGGCATACGCTGATCTGAAAGAATAAGAGAAAAAGGTTTGGATGCAGTTTTCAGCCTGTCAAGAGCTTCAATACCTGAATCCAAATAAACATATTTAGCACCAATACCTTTCATCAATCGACCAAGAGCTCTTCCAACCTGCTCTTCGTCATCAACAATTAGTACTATATGATCAAATTTTTCTGCCATTTAGCCTCCATATAAACCTGTTTGAGCTAAGCTGATTGATAAAATAACTCTACTTTGTTCCATAAGCTTTTTCAAGGTTTTTCTTAAATAATTATACCCATTTTAATATGAAATAATTATTGAATTTTATTGTCGTATCTAATATAATTTAATAAATAAATTTTATAACCTTTCAACACTTCTTTATATTGGTGAAAAATTTGTCCAAATATAATATTTATCTTAGGAAAATTATATGAAATCAATTGCTCAAATGGCAAAAGAACTGGATATTTCGTCAAGTACAATTCGTGAGTATTTAAGCCGGTTTGAAGAATTTTTCCCAGATCCTGTCGAGCATGAAGGAATCAAGGAGTATCCACCAGATGCCGAGGACTTGATAAAAAAAATATATGGGTATTACCAGACAAGCGGTATGACAAAAGAGGAAATCCGGGTCAAGCTTGGGGGGACTGCACCAATAGATCAGGCACCTGCTGCGGCTGGTATGGCAGCCATGGCACCCATGGATATGGCACAATTTGAACAATTGGGCGAAAGATTTGAGAGGTTGATAACAACAATTGAAAATTTGACTTCAGCCATAACCGGGGCAAATGTGGAAACATTTAAGACAATAAGGAAACAGTTGGGCAGCCATGATAAATTAAATGAAATTAATGAACAGATAGCAGATATTATTGAGTTAAACAAGGGAGAAGGTGAAAACGGCGAAAATATAGAAAAAAATGTATTGGATGCCGATGGCACCATTGTATTTTCATTTGGCAGGCTTGCAGCCAGTGCTGTTGATTCCATTAATTTTGCCAAAGCCCATAAAAAACCCTGGCTTCACATAGATTTGGAAACTGAACAAAATCCTGGAAAAGTTTTGAGAAACTGGCTGCCCAGATTTGAGATTAAAATACTTAATGTTGCAGGTAGAAGTGCCAGTAAGATACCGGGACTCAAAAAATCAGTCAATGATATGATATCCATGGTGTTAACTGAATAAATATCAAAAACAACTAATTTTCATCCAACACTTTTCTGACAATCTCTGCCAAATCCATTCTGGAAAACGGTTTCTGAATAAAATTTACTTTTTCATCCAGAATTTCCTTATTGACAATAGCATCAGCTGTGTATCCGGACATGAAAATGCATTTTAAATCTGGGTAATCAGATTGTAGTTGTTCTGCAAGGTCACGTCCATTCATTTTGGGCATGATCACATCAGTGATTAGCAGGTGAATTTTGCTGGTGTATTCTTTGACAATGCCCTTGGTTTTTTCAGGTGCACTTGATATCAACACGGTATAGCCCAGCTTTTCGAGTATTTTTTTCATGATATTCAGGATTGCGGGATCATCTTCCACCACCAGGACTGTCTCTCCTTCACTGATTGGGAGTTCTTCTATACTTTCTTTATGGTCCTCAACATTTTCAGTCTCATGCATTGGCAGATAAATTTTGATGGTCGTCCCAATGTCTGGTTCGCTGTAAACATTGATAAAGCCGTTGTTTTGTTTGACAATACCATAAACTGTTGCCAATCCAAGGCCAGTACCTTTGCCCACTTCCTTTGTGGTGAAAAACGGTTCAAATATATTATCCAGGACTTCCTTGTTCATACCGCATCCATTGTCGCTTACAGACAATTTAACAAATTCACCGGGAACAAAACCTGTGTGGTTGATACAATAGTCATTGGTAAGGGTAATGTTCTCTGATTCAATGGTGAGCTTGCCCACACCTTCTATGGCATCCCGGGCATTGACGCACAGGTTAGCCAGAATCTGGTCGATCTGGGTTGGGTCCATCTCGACAGACCAAAGGTTAACACCGGGCAGCCAGGCAAGATCAATATCCTCACCAATAAGGCGTCTAAGCATTTTGAGCATACTTTCCACATTTTCATTCAGATCAAGCACCAGGGGGGAGATGGTCTGCTTACGGGCAAAAGCCAATAGCTGCCGGGTAATGTCTGCTGCACGGTTTGCTGCCATATGAATTTCATTGAGATCCTCATGCATCTGCCCTTTAGGATCTGTGTCATCAAGTACCAATTCTGTAAAACCTTGGATCACGCTTAGTGCATTATTGAAATCATGGGCTACACCACCTGCCAGGCGACCTACGGATTCCATCTTCTGGGCCTGACGGTACTGTGCTTCAATTTTAATTTTTTCTTTTTCCTCTTGTTTGCGCTCAGTAATGTCTATTATAATTGCAGTAAACAACTTTTTATGATCATATTCTTGAAGCTGCAAATGGACTTCCACAGGATAAACAGATTGGTCCTTACGTTTATGAACCGTCTCAAAAACAACTTTCTTCTTTTCTTTTTTGATTAATGATTCTGTAATTTTTTTAAATGATTCAATAGTAAATTCAGGTTTTAAATCAAGGGGCGTTAAGTTTTGAAATTCTTCCATTGTATATCCGAGATTACTTTGAGCAGACCTATTCACCATTATGAACTTCAATGTTTCTGAATCAAACTGATAAATTTCATTCAGGGACCAGTCAAAAATGTGCCCCAACTGCATTATTTTTTCATCTGATAACTTTCGCTGGGTAATATCATCAAATAGAATAAGGAGATGGGGTTCATCGGCTATGGTGGTGGGCACAATATGAATATCAAGAACAAGATATTTCCCAAAACTTGATACAATACTTATTTCATGGCGTTTTGTTATTTTTTCCTTAATAGAGGTCAGTGCAATCTCATACAATCCGCTGTTCTTCCAGGAATCCAGGTGGTGATAATTTTGTTGAAGTACCTGAATTTTTGTCCCCCCTGTGACCACTGCTGCCTGTTCGTTTGTAGCAACACAATCTCCTTTGGAATTGTAAATTCCTATTCCCACCGGGGATGACTCAACAATAGTTTCATATAGCTGGTAAACAGATTTTAATTTGTTTTCTGCGGTCACGCGGCTGGTGATGTCACGGTTGTTACCCCGCCGTCCTGCATAATTCCCCTGACCATCGAAAACCGGACTACAATTATGCTCCAACCAGACTTCTTTGCCATCCTTGGAAATAATGGGGAACTCAATTGAAAATATCGGAGTATCTTTGTTATTTTCATCGTAGTAATGATTGTGGGCTTTTTCAGCATAATCAGGTCTTACTATTTTAAATAATAACTCTGGATTTGAAATAAATTCTTCAGGTTTGTAGCCAGTAATCCGTTCACAAGATGGTGATATATAAATATAATTTCCATCTACACCCAGCCAGTATTCCCAATCGTAAGCATAGTCAGCTAACAATCGTAGTTTGAGTTCCTTTTCCTGTAACTCAATCTCTGCCTGTTTTTGGACAGTTATATTACGAGCTACACCTACTACACCTGTATATTCATTGCCTTCCCTGAGTGGCGATAATGTCATATGGTACCAGTATAGACCATCGGACATTTCAAGTTGATATTCGTATTTAGCAGTTTCCTCCTTTTTTAGCTTTAACAAAGCGGCTGAGAACAGTTCATCAATGTGTTTGGGCATAGTGTCGCAGTGTCTCTTGCCAATGAATGAGTCGGCCATCAAATATAGCTTATGTTCAGGTGCAAAAACAAAAACAAAACGATTATCCTTATCAAGGATAAAAACAAGGTCTTCCATGGAATTTAATATACTGTGTAATTTTGATTCACTCGTCCTTAACGCTTCTTGGTCTAACCGATTTTTTGTAATATCTTGAAAGATGCAGTGTGTTTGTTTAAAATTTCCTTTTTTATCTTTTCCTATCTTTCCGGTGAATAATACAGTTAGATAGGAACCATCTTTTTTAGCCATCTTAAATTCTATGCCTGAAATCTCGCCAGCCGCTTTAAACCGAGGGAAATTGTGTTTGAAATGATTTTGAGTATCAGGGGATAAAAAATTACAAAAAGATTTTCCTATAACTTCCTGCTGTGTATATTCAAGAGTATCCAGCCAGGCTTGATTTACCTCAAGCAGACACCCCTTTTCATCCAACGACTGGTAAGGAATAGGTGTGTTCTTAAAGAGTGATTGAAATCTTTCTATTTGATCAGCTGATTCTTTTAGCGATAGTTTCAGACCTTGAATTACTTTTTCTAATTCTTCATAGGTAGGTTTGGAGACCATGAGGAACCCCTTTTAATGTCGAAATTAACTTTATTCTTGGAGTGGAATACTTGCCATATTCTACACACTTCACAAACAATAAAATAACCAGAACACTTTTAATATTCCTGTAAATTTCTATAATAATTACCGTACTATAATTTGTGATACAAAGTAAATCAATTTCAAAAGAATCATTCTATTATATGGGAAAATACAAAATCTAATATACCAAGTTCACATTATTTTTTTATTGTCCGGCTTATCGGGCTACAACGCATAATGGAAGGATTACTACCTTATGGGAGCATTATGAATTATTGCTTACTGATTTCTTTTATATAAAAAAAGGGTTGATCAAATTAACCAACCCCCTTAGTTTTTTTCTTAAAAGATTATCCCTCTTGTTCTGCAAGGTAATCATCATACAGGGATTCCAAAATAAATTTATGTTTTGATTCTTCCTGTATAAGTATATTAAACACTTTTTTTACATCTGCGTTATCGGTTTTATCTGCCATGATAGTATATAATTGTACTGCTCTCTCTTCTCTTTTCATGGCAAGTTTAAGGATTTGAGGCATTGGCATTCCCTCTTTATAGTCTATCTCCACCATATAATCACTAATCTTGAGGTCTGGAATTTTTTTAAATTCATAGGAGTCAATTTTCTCTTTATTTGCACTCATATCTGCCAAAAGTTCAACATGTTTTTCTTCTTCCAATGCAAACTTTTCAAAAGCCTCTTTAAGCGATACCATTGTTGCCTGTTTTGCTAAATCAGTATAAAAAGCAACTGCTTCTTTTTCCCTGTCAGTTGCAAAGCTTATTATTTCATCAACCGATCCAAATTCCATATTTATTCTCCTAGATGTTAACTATTGAATTGTTCATTTTCTTCATACTCTTCATGGTATTAAGAACCTGGAATAATGCAGCCAGGTTCTTAATATTCAATCTGTCTTACCAGCCAAGCGTCAGATAGTCATGCATTGAAGTAGCAGCATCTCTTCCTGCTCCCATGGCAAGAATAACTGTTGCAGCTCCTGTAACAATATCTCCTCCAGCCCATACACCTTTTCTTGATGTCTTTCCAGTTGCAGGATCAGCTGCAATATTGCCCCAGCGGTTCAAATCAAGCCCAGGTGTTGAACTTGTCAGCAGAGGATTTGCATTTGACCCCACAGAGACAACAACAAGATCGCAGTCAAAATCAAATTCTGAACCTTCAATGGGAACAGGTCTTCTTCTGCCTGAGTCATCTGGTTCGCCAAGTTCCATTTTAAGGCATTCCATTCCAGTCAGTCTGCCGTTTTCATCCCCATAAAATTTTGTGGGGTTGGTCAAAAGAACAAATTCAATTTTCTCTTCTTCAGCATGGTGCAGCTCTTCGTTCCTTGCAGGCATTTCGTCTCTGGATCTTCTGTAAACAACCTTGACAGAATCAGCTCCAAGCCTCATGGCAGTTCTGGCTGAATCCATGGCAACATTGCCAGCACCCAGGACAACAACATTTTTGCCCCTTGCAATTGGAGTGTCATATTCTGGAAAAAGATAACCTTTCATCAGGTTTGTACGTGTTAAATATTCATTTGCTGAATATATTCCAATACAATTTTCGCCCTCAAGGTTCATGAATCTTGGCAGACCGGCTCCAACTCCAATATAAACGGCATCATAGCCCTCTTCAAAGAGTTCATCAACTGTGATGGAAGCACCGACCACAGTATTGCATTCAATATTTGCTCCCATTTTTTCAAGGGATGCAATTTCTGAAGCTACAATTGCCTTTGGAAGACGGAACTCCGGGATTCCATAGACCAAAACACCGCCTGGTTTATGAAAAGCCTCAAAAATAGTAACATCATGACCCTTAAGCAGAAGGTCACCAGCAACAGTAATTGCTGAAGGACCAGAACCCACCACTCCAATTTTTTTGCCTGTTTTCTTTGCAACTTTTGGAACTTCTCCTGAACCGTTTTCTCGCTCCCAGTCAGCAGCAAATTTTTCAAGATAACCAATGGCAACAGGTTCGCCTTTTTTGCCTACAATACATACTCCTTCGCACTGATCTTCCTGGGGGCAGACACGCCCGCACACAGCAGGAAGTGCATTTGTTTCCCACAGTTTTTTGGCAGCACCGGAAAAATCTTTTTCAGCAATTAATTTTATAAATTCAGGTATTTTAACGGAAACCGGGCATCCAGCTACACATAAAGGTTTTTTGCATTGAAGGCATCGGGATGCTTCAATCACTGCCATCTCTTCGGTCAGCCCCAAAGGGACCTCTTTAAAATTTCTTCTTCTTGCATCCGGGTCTTGCTCAGGCATCTTTGCCCGGGGTGTTTTTATTTTTTTTGACATTTATTCCTCCATATCTTCAACACCATTATGGTGTGTTTTGTCTGGGTATATTTTTATATAAAAGTGATTGCATTTATCCTTCACTTTCATGCAAAGTTGTATGGCGACACATCAGATCCGCCACATGGCGGTTATTGAGCAATTGATTTTTCATAGGCCTCAAGGCTTTGCTTTTCCTCATCAAGATAGGAAGCAAGGCGTTTTCCCAGTTCATCAAAATCTACGTTATGGGCATCGAATTCCGGGCCGTCAACACAGGCAAACTTGGTGTCACTGCCAATGGAAACCCGGCAGCAGCCGCACATGCCAGTGCCGTCCACCATGATTGGGTTCAGGCTGACAAGGGTTTTTACATTAAAATCCTTTGTAATAAGGCTGCAAAATTTCATCATGGGTATGGGGCCAATGGCAACCACAAGATCAATATCATTGTTTTCCAGAGTTTCTTTTAACACATCTGTAACAAAGCCGTGGTGGCCTTTAGATCCATCATCAGTACATATATGAAGTCTTGTAGATGCAGCTTTCATCTCTTCTTCCATGATCAGCAGATCATAGCTTCGTGATCCTAAGATAGTTGTTACATCATTGCCAGCCTCTTTTAATGCTTTTGTTATGGGGTGGAGAACTGCAATTCCTGTCCCGCCCCCGACACAGATAACTTTTCCAACATTGTCAATGTGGGTGGGTTTTCCAAGTGGGCCTATGAGAGCATAAAAATCATCGCCTACTTTTAAATCTTTAAATTTGGCAGTGGATTTACCTACTACCATGTATATTATTGTGATTGTACCTTTTTCCGGGTTGGTATCAGCCATGGTCAAGGGGATACGCTCTCCTGTTTCATCGGCCTGAAGTATCACAAACTGACCTGGCTTGGCTTTTTGTGATATACGTGAAGCTTCTATCTCGTTTAGGATAATGGTTCCTTGAGCCATCTCCTTACGATTTACAATTTTTGGCATTTTTTCCTCCTGTTTAATTCCTATCTTGTATTTTTCCAGTCCATAACTAAAAAATTCAATGTCAGTTATTAATATGGTACCCAATCTAAAACCACCAGTTTTTGGTATGACACCACTTATAATAAAATCTTCCTATTCTATAAAGGAAAAAATAATAAAAGCAAGCTTAAAACAATAAACCAGCATAACACCAATGAAAATATTTAATCCTACTGTAACAGTATAGTTTTATTTGAGTTGACAAATGCAAAGTTCTTATCATACAAAGGATTCGGCGGTAGTAAAAAGCATTATAAAACAGATGGAGAGCGTAATAATTTCTTAATGAAATAAATGCCACGACTGACTTATAAAAGTCACCATTCTCCACAGCAAAGCATGAAAATGTTAATTTGAGATTTATAAAGGCTTGCATAATATAAAAAAAATAATAATATAAAAATCAGTAAAATTATATTAAGGGAAATAAAATGGAGAAGCTCAAAATACTATTAAAATGGTACAATCTTACAGCTATTATTGTTATCTTGTTTGTTGCTGTTGCTTTTGCAAATATTGAATCCAAGGGTGTTGAAAATACAAGACCTGATATTATCAACATTGATTCCATAAAACTATTTGGTGATCTTGAACGTCCTTCTGTCCTTTTCCTCCACGACAAACATACTGATGCCATTGAAAAATCCGGAGGCGACTGCAAGACCTGCCATACAAGTAACAATAATATAATGTCACAAAAATTTATGGGCTGGGATGATAAGAGTCAAAAAGCTGCAATGGATAATTTCCATATTAATTGCATTGGATGCCATGAAGAGACATCTAAAAAAAACCAGGCATCAGGACCTGTTGCATGTGCAGACTGTCATCAGCCAAACCCTGTAATCTCATCTTCAAGGCAGGCAATGGGACTTGATAACTCACTGCATTATCGACATTTAAAAGCCTATGATGCAAAATGTGAAGCCTGCCATACAGATTGTAAAACAGATGTATATAAAAAAGGTGAAGAGACCACATGCAGGCATTGCCACAATAATACCCAGGCTGATGACAAGGTCATTGCCCTTGAACAGGCAGTCCATGAATCCTGTATTACCTGTCACATG
Organism: uncultured Desulfobacula sp.; assembly: GCA_964646305.1. GTDB lineage: Bacteria > Desulfobacterota > Desulfobacteria > Desulfobacterales > Desulfobacteraceae > Desulfobacula. The sequence goes on from CAZYDL010000010.1 coordinate 22,758, forward strand.
ACAAGGCAGGCCGAAAAAAAAGATACAGGACCTGTAAAATGTGCTGGATGCCATGACCTTGAAGCACAAAAAGCTGTGGAAAAGGTTTCTCCTGTTCCCCGTATGGACAGGAAACAGCCTGATGTTCTCATGCTGAAAACAGGCAACAAAGACCTTGACGAACCAGGTAAAAACAGAATGGATCTTGTTGCTTTTAATCATAAAGCCCATGAAAATTACAATGATACCTGCCGGGTTTGCCATCATGAATCAATGTCTGCCTGTAATACCTGCCATACCGTGGAAGGTTCAGAAAACAGTAATGGTGTCTCACTTGAGCAGGCAATGCATAAAATGGACAGGGATCAAAGCTGCACAGGATGCCATACAAGCTTACAGCATGATGCAAAGTGTGCAGGATGCCATGGCTTTCTGTCAAAAAATCGAGAAGCAGATGATGCTTCATGCCTTATGTGCCATGCTAAACTGCCTGAAGGGGCAGATATGGACGAGGCAACAGCCAGGATAATGCTTGAACAGCGCCCGGTTCAAGCCCAGATATATGAGGAACAGGATATTCCGGAAAAAATAATCATTAAAGAACTGTCTGACAAATATGAACCCGTTGAATTTCCCCACCGCCAGATAGTCAATAAAATCGCCCAGAATATAAAAGATAATAAACTTGCAGCTTATTTCCATGCTGATAAAGGTACATTGTGCCAGGGGTGTCATCACAATTCTCCTGCCACAAAAAAACCCACAAGCTGTAAGAGTTGTCATGGCAAGCCATTTAATGAAAAAGATATGAATAAGCCGGGTATTATGGGTGCCTATCATATCCAGTGCATGGAGTGTCATACAAATATGAAAATAGATAATAATGACTGTACTGACTGCCATAAGGAAAAAAAATAGATAGTTATAAGTATGTTGAATATTTTAAGTAACGAGGTAAATATATGTCCATAACAAGAAGAAAATTTTTAGGATGGATGGGAGCAGCCGGGGTTGGAACAACAATAGGTAAAAAGCAGGCCCAGGCATCTTCTGGAATAGAGTTCTCAGGCTATCCAGACAGCTTTGGAGTTCTCCATGATGAAACAAGGTGTGTGGGTTGTCGATCATGTGAAGAAGCCTGCAATAAGGTGAATAAGCTGCCTGAACCTGAAAAACCGTTTAAAGATGAATCTGTTTTAAATGAAAAACGCAGACCAGATGAAGATTCATATACTGTTGTTAATAAATATAAAACTTCAAAAGGAGCAAGGTTTAGAAAAATTCAGTGCAATCATTGCCTTGAACCGGCATGTGCTTCTGTCTGTTTTGTTACTGCTTTTTCAAAACAGCCTTCCGGCGCTGTTGTATATGATCCGACTGTATGCGTGGGATGCAGATACTGCATGATGGCATGCCCCTTTGAAGTTCCTGCATATCAGTATGATGATGCTTTTACTCCGGAAGTTGTAAAATGCACAATGTGTGCTCCAAGACTTGAAAAAGGCCAATTACCAGGCTGTGTTGAGGTCTGTCCAAAAGAGGCCTTAACCTTTGGGAAGCGCGACGATCTTATCAAGATTGCCAAAGAGAGAATAAGAAAGAATCCAGATCGTTATATTGATCATATTTATGGCGAAAAAGAGATGGGCGGCACAAGCTGGTTATATCTTTCCGATGTTCCATTTAGCGAGATTGGCATGAGAGAAGACCTTGGAAATACTCCAGCACCTGATTTAACTTCAGGGGCATTGCATGTTGTCCCCATGGTTGTGGCTTTGTGGCCTGTCTTTCTTACAGGTATGTATGGAATGACAAAAAGACGGGAAAAAATAGCTGCCGAGGAAAAAGACAATGCTGTTGCCAATGCTGTGCAGCAAGCTGAAACCAAAGCTTCAGAAGAGCTGTCAAAAGCACAGGAGCAGGCAAAGAAGCAGCAGGAAAATGCTTTGAAAAAAGCAGAAACAGATAAAGAGAAAGCTGTTAAAGAGGCTCTTGAAAAAGCAGCCGAGGAAGCAGCTAAAGCAGCTGAGACGGCTGAGGCAGACTCCCCGGATGAATCAAGTGAGGCAGCCGAAGCAAAACCTGAAGATGAGCCAAAACCTGAGGAGGAATCTTAGATGTCTGAGCAAGAAGCTGTTGCAACACAAGAAGATGTTGCCATGGAAAAAAAATCACTGTTTACTCCCTTTAATGTTATTGCAGGAGTAATTGTAATTGTGGGACTGGTGCTTACAATTTTAAGATTTACAAAGGGTCTTGGCTCTGTAACAAATCTTTCCAATACCCAGCCCTGGGGCCTTTGGATAGGCTTTGATCTCATGTGCGGAGTTGCACTTGCCGCAGGTGGTTATACAACATCAGCAGCCTGCTATATCTTTGGAATGAAAAAATATCATTCTGCTGTAAGACCTGCCATATTGACAGGTTTTCTCGGTTATGCAACCGTGCTTGTCTCTTTATTGTACGATGTGGGACGTCCCGACCGGCTTTTAATGGCATACCCCTTTATTGTTCAGCAGGGCACAACATCGCTGCTGTTTGAAGTGGGTCTGTGTGTAATGCTCTATCTCATTGTTCTTTTCTTAGAATTTACTCCTGTACCCCTTGAGTGGCTTGGATGGAAAAAAGCACGTAATATTGCCGTAAAAGTTACCATGGTGCTTACGATATTTGGTGTTGTCTTATCAACCTTGCACCAGTCATCCCTTGGAGCACTTTTTTTAATAGCACCTTCAAAACTGCATCCTTTGTGGTATTCTCCATATATAGCAGTATTCT